>JASBYO010000004.1 GCA_029983925.1 Flexilinea sp. | reverse complement strand
AATATATTTAAGCAACCGATCGATGACCGCGCTTGGTGTTACTTTTTTCAAAAAGCCGATTTCGCCCGCCAAAATCAGGATTGGTCTGCAATCGCCACAATCGCGGACGAGGCCTTCCTGACCGACGGGCCGAAAGAAGCCTCCGAATTAATTCCGTTTATCGAGGCGTACGCGAATACGGAACAATGGGCGAAAAACATCCCGCTGATCCGCCGTGTTCATGAAATGAACCCGGATCTGGACCGACCGCTCTGTACGCGGTTACAGGCGTTGTTGGCGAAACATCCGATATACGATGAAGAGACCTTCAACCAAATTCAGGCGGCTTTCTATGACACGGGCTGCTCTTTATATGCGAGTGATCATGAAAAATAACCACAACCAGGACTCCGGACGCCAGGCGTCGATCGTCATTCCCGTTTATAACGGCGCGGATACGATTCCCGAACTGACCGAGCGGCTGAACCGGGTCTGCCCGCGTTACTTCAGCGAATATGAAATCATCTTTGTCAACGACGGTTCGCGGGACGGAAGCTGGAACGTCATCAGCGAACTAAGTCAGACGCAAGCGAACGTCGTCGGGATCCGGCTGCGCCGTAATTACGGGCAGCACAACGCCACGCTTTGCGGAATCCGCGCGGCGCGTTATCCGATTACGATCACGATGGACGACGATCTTCAGCACCCGCCCGAACAGCTGCCGCTGCTCCTCGAAGAATTCCTGAAAGGGTACGACGTCGTCTACGCGATTCCGAAAAAGCTGCCCCATTCGTGGTGGAGAAATCTCGGATCGATCACGATTAAACGCTTTCTGAGCAAGATCATGAATATCCCGATCCAGGACATCGGGGCGTTCCGAATTTTCAGAACCGATCTCCGCGACGCGTTCGCGAATTATAACAGTCCGGACGTCTACATCGATCCCCTGCTGAGCTGGGGGACAAACGCGTTCAGCCATATCGAAGTCGAAGAAGAACCGCGTAAAATCGGCGAATCGAACTATACGATGAAAAGCCTGATCAAAGCGACGCTCTCGATCATGACCGGCTACAGCACGATTCCGCTGCGCTTTGCATCCATGCTGGGTTTTTTCTTTCTCTTCTTCGGGATCGTCATCTTAATCTACGTTTTTTATATCGCGACCGTCGTCGGTTCGATCCCCGGCTGGCCGTTTCTCGCGTCTATCGTCTCGATTTTCTCCGGCGTCCAGCTTTTCTCGCTCGGGATCATCGGAGAATACCTGGCGCGCATGTACGTCCGTACGATGGACCGACCGGTTTACCTCATCTCCGAAAATACCGCGCCGCTCCAGAATAAGGGAAATTATTATGAGTCATGATCTCAACCGGATCCGAGATTTTTTCAACGAACAGTTCGAAAACCATGGCGAATCGGCCGCCGGCGTCGGCTGGAATTCCGCCTATGCGCAAGACACCCGATTCGAGCAACTCTTAAAAGTCATCAACCCCGCAGAACCGTTTTCGCTGATCGAATTCGGCTGCGGATATGGGTATCTGGTCGATTATCTCGATCGGCGCGAAATCAAGCCGAAGCGGTTCTATGGGTTGGATATCGTTCCGGCGTCGATCGACGCCGCCAAAGCGAAATTCACGAACCGCGCCGACTATTCGTTTCATCTCGATCCGGAAGAAATTCCGATTTCCGATTACCTTGTCGCGTCCGGGGTTTTCAACGTCAAGCTGACCGCGTCAAATCCGGATTGGACCCGCTACGTCATCGATCAGTTAGACCGCTTCAACCGTTGGACGACGAAAGGGTTTTCCGTAAATTTTCTGACGAAGTATTCGGATTACGAACGGATGGCGGAACGTCCGGATCTATATTACGCCGATCCGTGTTTCCTGTTTGATTACTGCAAGACGAATTACGCCCGGAACGTCGCGCTCCTGCATGACTATGAAATTTATGATTTTACCTTGATCGTCCGCAAGTAGATTTTATTTTTGCCGTCAAAAAAGGGCCCCATCTTTTATCGATGAGGCCCTTTTATTTCAGCAGTCCGCTAAGCTTCCTTCGTCTGGATTTCGTATCCGAGCGTTCGCAGTTTTTTCTTCAAGTCGATCAGCGACTTCTGACCGAAACCGTCAACCGACAATAATTTCTCATCGCCGCCGTCAGCAAAACCGGCGAGGATATCCGCGACCGTTTTATAACCGGCGTTGAGGAGCGCTTCGGTCTGACGTTTCGACAAATCGAGCGATTCAACGGTGCGTTCCGGCGAGGTCTTCGCCTCTTCGCGCGACTGTTTTTCGCTGATAAAATCCTGCCGCGCTTGTAAACGGCGGTAGAAGCGGTCGACCTGTCCTTCCATGTCGAGCATGCGCTGCTGTTGACCGGTAAAGAACGGATGGCAGGCGTTGCAAACTTCGGTCCGGATTTCTTTCCGCGTCGAACCCGTTTTCCAGGTATTTCCGCAAGCGCAAGTTACGGTAGCTTCCGGAAAATATTCCGGATGAATTCCTTTTTTCATCGTTTATCTTCTTTCTTTCACCATTCGTTCCCTACTGTGCTTCGGGAACGGTCCCGTGAAAAACTATTCGGCTTGTTCAGTGATTTCAATCTCGTCTTCAAATTCGACGAATTCGACAGGGTCGATATTAACGCGTTTTCGTCCGCTCGGAAGCGTTTCATAGACGACAAAACCGGGTTCTTTCGCGTACAGCGTATAATCCCGCCCGCAGCCGACATGCGCGCCCGGATGGATTTTCGTTCCGTGTTGGCGAACCAGGATACTTCCGGGAAGGACTAACTCGCCGCCAAAACGTTTAACGCCCAAGCGTTGAGAATTGCTGTCTCGACCATTGCGGCTGGAACCGCCACCTTTTTTGTGTGCCATGATGCTTTACCCCTCAATTGAATCTATCTGGATCCGCGTATAAAGCTGACGGTGACCTGTCTTAACGCGATAATGTTTCTTCGGGCGATACTTGAAGACGATAATCTTCGGACCCTTTTCTTCTCCGACGACGGTCGCGCTGACCTTCGCGTTCTTGACGAACGGCTGACCGACCTTGACAGCGCCGTCATCAACCGTCAACAGAACGTCGCTCAAAACGACCTTTTCGCCGGCTCCAACATCCAACCGGTCGACAACGATCGACTGGCCTTCAACAGCTTTATACTGTTTACCGCCCGACTCAACGATAGCATACTTCATAATCTTTCTCCAATCTTCACTTCGCCATGGCTCGCCGCGGATTCCGCCGCGGCATGGGGAAGTTTGGCTTTATTCGTTAAACCGACGTAACGAACCGCTTTATTATACATTGAATCGCGCCGCTGTCAACGGAGAAACATGATAAATCAGGAGCATCGCGCGCAGAATTCCCGTCAATTCGTCGCGAGCGCAAAAAATAGACAGCATAAATCTCATTTATAGTTAAGTCGGCAAAACCTATCGCGCAGGAAGCCGGATTTCGGGAAGCGGCGTGAATCGTACGGTATTCGTCAAACAGCAAAGGACTGAAATCTGACGGTACGGTCATTGCGGCAGGCTGCAACGCTTTCGGGCAATGTGATATGAATGACTTTAAAGCGAAGATTTAAATAAACTCGAATATCCATTCCCCCAGCCATGGGGTCTCTGCAAACTGAGGAGGAATCAACTAAATATTTTTCAGTTCCGGCAATTATCGAAAAAAAAAGGAACGCAAAACGATCATAGCGTCATTAAAGTTTTTTACAATTTTGATGGCAAAGATGATGTACGACCGTCGGAAAGCAGACTTAATTCGAGTTTTACCGCGCCCGCAGCCGCCGATCCGTATTCCGATTCGTCAGCGCGTAAAAAAGCGCGCAGCAAGCGAAACCGGCGAAACTGACATAATATAAAATCATCCCGCCGTAACGGTCCATCAATAGCCCGAATACCGGCGTAAAAATAATCGTGATCAGCGTCGGAATCGTCACGGTAAGAACGACTAAAACGCCGCCCGCTTTCGCCATATCATAGCGGTCATTAATCAGCGTCACATAACCGATCGCATTAAAACTTAATCCGACCCCGGTCAGCGCGCGGGCAACCAAAACAACCGGAATCGCCGGCGCTAAAATAACCAGCAGCCGCATAGACGCATAAATAAGCTGCGCCGCGAACAGGACGCGTACAGCGCCGTAGCGCCGGATCAGGCGATCGGTCGCGATCATGCAAGGGATTTCGACGACCGCGCTGATCATCCCCAAAATCCCGATCAGCGTATCCGACGCGCCCAGCCGATCGAAAAATAAAATCTCAAAATTCAAAACGCCCGCGTTGCCGATACCTGAAACGATAATAACGATCATGATAAACAGGACAGTCTTATCATGAAAAAGTTCTTTCACGCCGGAAAGATAGGATCGCCGCGTCGTCACGGTTTTATCGCGCGTAAATCCGCCTTCGAAACGGAAACGCCCCAACACAAAAGTCGAAACCAGCGCAAAGCCGGCGCACAGGTATGCCGTGATCCGAACGTCGGTCACCTCAATCAGATAACCGGTCACCAGAACGACCGGCGCCCAGCCGATCGATCCCCAAACGCGGACCGAACCGTAACCGACGTCGCTCCCGCTGATCGCCTTTAACGTAATCATGTCCGCGGTCGTATAAAAATTCGAGTTGAACATCGTACGCAGACAATGAAAAACCGCGATGCCGAGAAAGGTCGATTGAAACGAAAAAGCCATCGTCGAAGCGATAACGGCCAGAATACAAATACGCAAAACCCGCAGCGGTTTTTCAGATTCGGAAAACAAGCGCACAATCGTCGGCGCCGATAACAACGATACGATCGATCCCATCGCGATTATCAGGCCGATTTGAGACGCGTTCAATCCGCGTCGGTCCATGAACAAGCCGGTAAAAGCCGCCAACGCGCCGACGCCGCTGTTCATAACAAAGTGATAACAGCGCGCGTAAAAGACGTTGTTGCGGCGAATCGCGATCTCTTCCATATAAGTCAACTGTATCAGAATTTTCCAGAATCTCTTATCAGGAGTGACATCCGATCTAAAAAAAGCGAAATCGTTCCGATTACATCTATAACGCAACCGAATTGCTTTGCTATGCGAATTTTATAAAAACAGGCGTGAGATCCTGTCAAATGGAACGAATACAATCAAAGAAAAAGGAAGCAAACAAATTCCTGATTCATTGGCGGCCACTACGAATAAGCTGTGAAATTCAGCAGGGATAAATCATGCTGAATGTAACTTGCGGCCGGACAGCATATCCGATACTATCTTTGTAAAACAATGATGTAACATTTTACAGGATCATGAAAAAACTTACAATTTCGGAAGTCGCGAACCGGGCGGGCGTATCAACCGCCACCGTATCCAGAATCCTCAACGGACAGGATAACGTCACGCCGAAAACACGCGACCATGTTCTAAACGTCATGTCTGACATGAATTTTGAACTCCCGATCCGAATTCGCCGCCAAAATCCGCCAAAATTCGGAATGGCGATCGCCGGATACGACGACGTCACGCCCCAATCAAGCTTTTTCCATGAAGTTATCGCCGGAGCCGGACTCGAAGCCGATCAACGGCGCGCGACGTTCTCGTTTGCGCCGATCTACTGCGACGATTTAACTGAATCCGAGCTGCTGCGCCGCGGCGATTTGGACGGATTGATCGTCGCCGGCGTCCCGATTCCGGATGAAACGGTAATGAAATTAAACCGAACCGCTTATCCGACCGTTTTTATCGGCCGCTATCTCGACTACGGCGAACCGTTAAACTACGTGACGCCGGACAACGTCGGCGGCGGACGGATCGCGGCCAATTTCCTATTTGAATCCGGTCACCGGGATATCTGCGTTCTGAACGGGCCGGAAAAGATCAACGTATTTCGCGATCGGATTCTCGGCGTTCGCGAATTTTTCTCTGAGCGTCTGACCGCGGCGATCCGCGAAATGACGAATTTCAACGAAGAAGCCGGATATGAAGCGATGAAAGCGGTCCTTGACGAAAAAAACCGGCCGACCGCCGTTTTAGCGCTTTCCGATTGGATGGCGATCGGCGCGATGCGCGCGATCGTAGAGGCCGGACTGCGGATCCCCGACGATATTTCCGTTATGGGGTTTTCCGATCTTCCGATTGCCGAAATTCTGAATCCGCCGCTGACGACGATCCGCATTCCGCAGCGCAAATTGGGCAGTTTGGCCGTCCAGCTGCTGGATTCGCTGATCCGGAAAGAGATTCAGGGGCCGGTCGGGATGATCCTGCCGCCGGATTTAGTCGTCCGCCAATCAACAAGAAAAATTGAGGCCAAGGCATGAATACGCATCAAGTCATCGTCTGCGGCGGCGGCCCGTCCGGAATTACGGCCGCGCTGGCGGCGGCGCGAAACGGCGCGCATACGCTCCTGATCGAACAGTTCGGATTCGCGGGCGGCGCGTCGACGAACGCGCTTGTCTATCCGTGGATGTCGTTCCACGATCTGCGCGGGAATCAGGTCGTCGCCGGGATCGCGCAGGAAATCGTCAGCGCGTTACAAGAACGCGGCGGCTCTCCCGGTCATGTCCGCGATACGATCGGTTTCGTTCGCACGATTACGCCGTTCGATCCGGAAATTTATAAATGCCTGTTGGACGAAATGCTATCCGACGCGGGGATCGAAGTCCTTTATCATTCGCGCCTCGCCGGCGTCGAAGTTGAAACGGGACGGATTCAAGCGGTCCGAGTCCTCAGCCCGTCCGGAATTTCCGAATTCAGCGCCGATATTTATATCGACGCGACCGGAGACGGCGATCTGGCGGCGATGGCGGGAAATCCGTTCGTCATGGGCCGTAAAATCGACGGATTAACCCAACCGATGACGATGAATTTCGTTTTAGGCGGCGTCGATCTTGAGGAAGTCAAAGCGTATATCATCGCCCATCCGCAGGAATTTCATTCGGATACCCCGTTCAATGAGTTGGATCGGCTGCCGCTGACCGGCGTATCCGGTTTTTTCAAGCATTGGGCGGCGCACGGTCCGAAATCCATACCCAGGGACCGCGTCCTCTTTTTTGCCGGAATCTATCCCGGCGAAGTCTCGGTCAACACAACCCGGATTATCCGCCGGAACGGGACGGTCGCGGCCGATCTCTCCGCCGCGGAAACGGAAGGCCGCCGTCAGGTTGCGTTATTAAGCGAATTTTTCAAAAATCACATTCCGGGATTCAAGAACGCGTTTCTCAGCCGCACCGCAGCCAAAATCGGCGTCCGGGAAACGCGTCATATCAGCGGGAAATACGAACTGAATACCGAAGACTTGATGAGCTCGCGCTCGTTCCCCGACCGGATCGCGCATTCAGGCTATCCGCTCGATATCCACGATCCGACCGGCAACGCGCTGGCGCATCAGGAAATTCAGAACGGCTTGGCCTATGAAATCCCTTATCGCTGTTTGCTGGCGTCGGATATATCCAATCTGCTGCTCAACGGCCGCTGTATCTCCGTCACGCATACCGCTTTCTCCTCAACGCGCGTCACGCCGAACTGCATGGCGATCGGACAGGCGGCGGGAACCGCGGCGGCGTTATCCGTCCTGAATCGGAAGAATCCGGACGAAATCGAGATTCGTAAACTTCAAGAACGGCTGATCCGACAGAAGGCCGTCTTGAAAAAGTAGACTGTTCTATATTTAAAGGAGAAGAACATGAAAAAGAACATCTTAGTCGTTTCAATATTGATTTGTCTCATCCTGATGACGAGCGCGTTCGCCGTAACGGCGCAGGACTCGGACGGAGAGATCGTCGGAGCGAAACCGACCGGAGACGGGAAGCTGACGCTTTGGGTCGCCGGGAATACGCCCGATATTCAGTCGGCGTTCAACGAAGTTGTCGGCAACTTTAACAAAAACAACCCCGAATTCGACGTCGCCGTCGAATTCATCCCGTGGGGAGATCTGTCCACGAAGCTGACAACCGCTTTTTCCGCTCAGGTCGGACCGGACCTGTTCATGCATGGCGTCGCCGCCAGCGCCGGGTTCATGTCGAAAGGGCAAATCGAGGATTTAACGCCTTATTTCGAGTCGCTTCCCGACAAGGATGATTTCCTCGCCAACCTGATCGCGGCCGGTACGGTCGAAGGGAAAGTCGCTATCATGCCGGTTCAGGTTACCAACTACATGCTCATCTACCGCAAGGATCTGTACCGGGAAGCGGGACTGGATCCGGAAAATCCGCCGGCTACATGGGAAGCCTTGGCCGAAGCCGCCGTGAAACTGACCCAATCGGACGATCTCGGAATTACCCTTGCCGGGCTGCAGATGCCGGTCGAAGGCGCCGACGTTGAGATGGCCTATCTGCCGATCCTGCGCTCGATGGGCGGCGATCTTCTCAGCGAAGATCAGAAAACCGCCGCGTTCAATTCCCCCGAAGGAATCGCGGCGCTGCAATATTATCTCGATCTGTTCGAAAAGCATAAAGTTTCCTCACTGACGCCGCTGCCGGGCGACGCGACGATACCGCCGATCGCGCGCGGCGCAGCGGCTCAGGTTATTTCAGGCCAGTTCAGCCTGGCGCAAATTAAGGACACCTCGCCGGAACTGTACGATCAGATCGGTATCGCCCCGCCGCCTGCCGGCAAGGACGGCAAAATTTCAACCATGTCGTCATTCTCCGGCTTCATGATGAACGCGTACAGCAAGAACAAAGACGACGCTTGGACGCTGATGCGCCATATTCTCAGCCCGTCAAGCCTGACGATTATCGACGGCGGTTCGCTGTTCCTGCCGCCGCGGAAATCGATGCAGTCCGCCGAATTCATCACCGGCGACCCGTTGTTCGAAGCGTTCGCGCTCGGCCTCGAGTACGGAGAAGGCAACCCGAATATTCCGACTTGGGTTGAAGTCCGCAACACGCTCGTTGAAAGCCTCGTCGACGCGCTGAACGGTAAAACCGGCGCCGAAGACGCGCTGAAAACGGCCGAAGAAGCCGTCAATAAGGTCCTCGCCCAATAATCGGGCATAAGCGTAAAATTGCGGACGCCGCTGCGCTCAGCGGCGTCCGCATAAATAATGAAAATCCGGATAAAGAACGATGATCAGAATTGAATCGACAACCCGGCCGAAAAAAATTACTGTCAGCCGGAGAACACGGAAAGCGTTATGGGGCTATTTCTTTATTTTCCCGGCGCTGCTGTACTTTTTCGTCTGGGTCCTGTTACCCGTTCTGACCTCGTTCGGACTCAGCTTCACGAACTATAATACCGCGACCGCGGATTGGGTCGGGCTGAAAAACTATATCGATATTTTTACCCAGACCAAAGTCTACAGCGCGCTATTAAAGACGATCCAATTCGGTTTGGAGCTGATCCCCGCGAACATGATCTTTTCGCTGATCCTGGCGCTCCTCGTCGATCAGAAAATCCGCGGCGTTTCGATTTTCCGAACCGTTTATTATCTTCCCGTTCTGACCTCGCTCGTCATCGCCGGCATCGTCTGGGCGTCGCTTTTCGATCCGAGAACCGGCGCGGTAAATTGGCTGATGCGCCTGCTGCGCCTCCCGCCGCAGCAATGGCTATACAATCCCGATTTGGCCTTGCATTCGGTCGTCGTCGTTCGCTTATGGAAGGGCGTCGGTTATAACATGATGGTCTTTTTAGCCGGACTGCAATCGATCCCGAAAGAACTCTACGAAGCGGCGCAGCTCGATGGAGCGTCAGCCTGGCAGAGTTTTCGCTTCGTCACCTTACCGCTTCTCAAATCGACCGCGTTCTATATTTTCGTCATGGCCTGCATCAGTTCGTTTCAGGTCTTCGGCGAAATTTACGTCATGACGCGCGGCGGTCCGGCCGGCGCGACGCGAACGCTGATCTACCTGATATACGAGGAAGCGTTCCAATATACGAAGATGGGATACGCCAGCGCTTTAGCGTTTGTGCTGTTCCTGCTCGTTGCCGGGATCGCGCTTTTCAACTTGCTGGTCGTGAACCGGTTTGTGGAGGATGGACGATGAAAAACGGAAAAGGGCTAAAGACCGCAAAAAATATCGCGGTTTATCTGCTGATGATTATCGCGATGATTCAACTGGGATTTCCGTTTTTCTGGATGGCGACGTCGGCGTTCAAAACCTCGAAAGAAATCCATTCGCCGACGCCGGTGCTGCTTCCGTCCGAAATCACCTTTGACAACTTTCATAAAGCCTTCCAGGCAGCGCCGTTCGGAAAATACGTTCTCAACACGCTGTTCGTCGCCGTCGTCGTCACCGCTTCGACTTTGATCCTTTGCGCCATGGCGGGATACGGGTTCGGACGAATCTCTTTTCCCGGGCGCGAGACGCTTTTCATCCTTTTCATTTTAGCGATGGCGCTCCCCGGCGAGGTAACGCTCATTCCGCGTTTCCTGATCGCGAAAAATTTTCCGCTTTTCGGCGGAAACGACATTTTCGGGAAAGGCGGGATCGGACTGATCGACAGCTTTTCCGGCTTGATTATCCCCAACTTGATGAACGTCTTCGGCGTTTTCTTCCTGCGCCAGTTTTTCCGAACGCTGCCGAGCGACCTGGAAGACGCGGCGCGGATCGACGGCGCGTCCGAGTTCGGGATCTTCTGGCGGGTCATGCTGCCTTTGACCGGGCCGGCCTTAGCGGCTTTAGCCCTTTTCACGTTTACCGCCGCTTGGGACGAGTTCATCTGGCCGCTCGTTATCCTGAACCATTCCGAGAAATACGTCGTCCAGTTAGGCCTATCCGTCTTTTTCGGCGAACATTTTGTGGAATGGGGACCGATGATGGCGGCTTCATCGCTCGTCAGCCTGCCTGTGATCGCTATTTTCCTGTTTACCCAGGCATCCATGGTCAAGTCGATCGCGACGACCGGCCTGAAAGGGTGACGGCGGAATATCTAAGGAGACCATATTATGAATCAACTCGTAACCATGCTTAAAGCGGTTCAGAACCGGAAACGCCCGCCGCTATTGATCGCCAGCCTGCCGCGGAATGACGTGGCATTGGCGCACGCCGCGGTTTCCGGCGGCGCCGACGTACTGAAAGTTCATCTCAACGTTCATCATCAGGCCGGCGGCGTCCGATTCGGCTCTCTCAAAGAAGAAAACCAAAACCTGGATCAAATATTCGATATCGCCGGAGAACTGCCGGTCGGCGTCGTTCCTACGGGGAACGCTGAAATCAGCGCTGAGGAGCTCGAAGAAATCGCCGCGCGGAGATTCGATTTTCTGTCGATTTACGATCATCACGCTCCAATCGCCAAGCTGCCCGATCGCGAGCGAATATCGCGCATGATCGCTTTATCCTGTCATGACGATCGTTTTATCGCCGCGCGATTTCCGCGCCTCCCGATCGACGTCGTCGAATTGTCCGTCATGGCGCATGAAAGCTACGGCCAGCCGTTTACGTACCGCGATTTGGCGTTCATCCGCGATCTGGCCGAATGCGTCGCCCCGCTGCCGACCGTCTTACCGACCCAACATGCCATATTGCCGAACATGGTCAAAGAGATCGCGGACGCCGGCGTCTGCGCGATCATGATCGGCGTCATCGTCGCCGGATCTACGCCGCCGTCCTGGGAAAAGACCTGCCGCGAGTTCCGCGCCGCGCTCGACGAAAGCTTCCGCGCGTGAACGTTGTCGGGATACTGCCTTTAGACGACCGCCCCGCGACTTGTTTGTTCCCGGAGCGGATCGCCGCAATCGCCGCGCTGAAACCGATTCTCCCGCCGCGCGGATCGCTCGGTAATTTTTTAGCGCCCGGCGATACGAACGCGCTTGCGGATTGGCTGATCAGAACCGCGCCGGAGCTGGACGCGCTGATCGTCGCCGCAGACATGCTCGCCTACGGCGGTCTCGTCGCTTCGAGACGAGCGCAGCCATCGTTCGAAACAGCTTCCGCGCGCCTATCGATCCTGAACGAGATTCACCGGCGTTTCCCGCGACTTAAAATCCTCGTCGCGAGCGTAATCATGCGCATCTCGCTGACCGCCGCCGATAAAGACGCGGAAAAAATTTATCGGGACCTGATCCGGTATTCGGAAGTCCGCTATCGCTTCGAAACGCTCGGCGAGTCGGCGCTGCGTGAAGAAAAAACCGAACTGGAGAAGCAAATTCCGCCTCAAACGATCCGGGATTACGATCGGACGCGCGAACGGAATTATCAAATTAACCGCGCTCTGATCGAAATGAGCGCCAACGGAATCATCAGCGATCTTGCGCTGCTTCAGGAAGACGCCAGCCGCTTCGGACCGCACCTGACCGAGCAGCATCGGCTGCGCGAAATAATCCGCAAAAGCGGACGCGAAGGCCAGATCCTGATTTATCCCGGCGCGGACGAAGGGACGCAGACGCTTTTAGCCCGTTGGATCAACCGTTCCGACGCTCCCGCGGTCGAACTCTTCTATTCGTCCGAAAGCCGTTCCGCGGACGTCATGCCGTTTGAGCATTGTCCGCTGTCGGAATCGTTGTCAAATCATCTGCGATCGGCAAACCTGAGAACCGGAATCGGCGCGAATCTGCCTTGCGTCTGGGCGCATAACCCCTGTACGGACAAGGAACGGAATCGAGCCGTTCGGGAGATTGAAGCGCTGCTGAATTCGGGACGCGAGGTCGCGGTCGCCGACGTTTTTCGGCCGAACGGGAGCGACCCGCTTTTCATGCGCATGATGAACGAACGCGGACTGCTGCCGGAATTAAGCGCTTATGCCGGCTGGAATACGGCCGGAAATACGATCGGAACCGTACTGGCTCATCTCTCCGCCGCGTTGACGTTAAACGGCGCTGTCGAACCGGCCCGCCTAACTGCGCAGCGGAAATTCTTATGGGAGCGGATCGCCGACGACTGGGGATATCAGAGCGTCGTCAGGGAAAGAATTGAAGCCGACTGCCGTAAAAGAGGGATCGACTGTCTGTCGCTCGGCGGAGCGTACGGCGAAACCGACGCCGCCGTACGGCGCGAACTCTCCGATTGGATTCAGGAAACGATTCCGCCGGAAAAATTCGGCTGCGCAAATTCAAAGCCGACGGTACGGCTGCCTTGGGCGCGGACATTCGAAGCCGAAGTAACCTTGGAAACGCAAGGGCTCGAGAATAATATAAAGACGGGGATTTGATGGGTTTACTTACATAAAACTTTTCAAAACCCCATTCCAAACGAGCATAATCCGTCCAGAAAATAAAAAGAATTTTTACGGCAGCAGCCTCACGGATCAAAATAATCCGTCCGCCGCCGCCGTAAAATCATCTCGCTTCGATCAGTCTTCCCCCTCAGGCTTTCGTTCCGCCTTTATCGAGGGAAAGCAAACGGTTCTGATTCCAATCGTTCGTCAGCTTTTCTGAAACGCCAAGATAGTCTCTATTCCGCCGCCTTGAATTCATATCCATGTTTCTCGTTATACTTCTTCATCGCGAAGTAGAGCGGCACAATAATCAGCATCGCGCCCAGACCGATCAGCAATTTTTTCGTATCGGAATTGAACAGCAGCCAGAAACTGACAATCGTCGCCACAATCGGAATCGTATAACCAAAAGGAAGGCGGAACGTTGATTCCATGCCGCGTTTTCTGAATACGATCACTGAAAGGCAGGTCGGAATATACTGAGTAAATCTTGAAATGACGCTGATCGCGGCTAATTGCGTAAATGAGCCCGACAGAGCGACCGGAATAACGAGAGCCGCCGTAATTAGAATCGCGACAATCGGAACGCCCTTCTCCGTCTTTTTCCCGACAACCGGCGGCAGCATTCCGCGATCCGCAAGCGCCAAACAACCGCGCGGAGACAGGAAAGAAGCCGCCACATTGATTCCGCCGATAGAGACCAAGGTTCCGACGCTGACAATAAGCCCGCCGGCGGCGCCTAAGGCGGTAGCCGACATCGCGTCCACGACCGGCGTTTCCGTTCCGCTCAGGCCGCTCCCCAAAATTCCGATACTGACGAATTGAATCAAAAAATAAATCAAAGATACGCATCCGATCACCACGGCAATCGCGATCGGAAGATTCTTTTTCGAATTTTGCATATCTTCCGAAGCCGTTGCGATCGATTCGAAACCGGTGAACGCGTAGAAAATCAGAATTGCCGCTTCCGCAAACTTACCGGTCGTAATTCCTTCCGGAACGATCGGCTTGAAATTATCGCCTTTGATAAAGAAAATACCGATCGAAATGAACAGGATCAGCGGGACCAGCTTTCCGACGGTCGCAATATTATTGACATATTTCGTCGGATCTACGCCTAAGATATTAACAACCGTAAGTCCGCCCACGACAAAGATAATCATCGCAGTTCTCAGAGGGCCCTGCGCTGCGGCGGGGACGACCGCTGAAAGCGCCGTCACAAATCCGACCGCCATCGCAGCCCATGCGATAATCTGGACAATATATTTCATGACGCCGACTTCGAATCCGACAAAGTTCCCGAAAGCCTCTTTCGCATAAATATAAGCGCCTCCGTTCGATCGAAACAAGCCGCCGACTTCGGCAAAACACAAAGCCATTGAGCCGGCCAGCAACGTAATAAACAGATAGGCAAATAAGCTGCTCGTTCCCGTGATCGTGAAAGCCCTGCCGGGCAATAAAAAGATACCGGAACCGATAATTGCATTCATTCCGAGCAGGATAATACTGAATAGCCCGAACTTTTTCTTTGAGTCTCCCATGGCTTTCCTTTACTTTCTGCACTTATGCGAAAACTGCTTCCACAACATGGTCATCTTCTCATGACCAAACCTCGCCATCATCTCAGGATGCCACTGAACGCCTAACATAAAAGTCCCTTCATTCCGCTCGATCGCTTCTATGACGCCATCGAAAGCCTTCGCCGTCACGCGGAATCCTGGTGCAATCCCCTTGACGCTTTGATGATGAAAAGAATTCACCATTTCTCTCTCGCCGAGGACCTTCCCGAGAAAACTATCCTTCTCAATCTCAATATGATGAAACGCATTTTGCCGCGGAGCCTGCTGCAAATGTTGCCCTGCGTTTTTTCCCTGAATTTTTAAATCCTGGAACAGCGTGCCGCCAAAAGCGACATTAATCGCCTGCATACCTTTACAGATTCCGAATACGGGAATACTCAACGCATCGGCTGCGCGAATAACCGCTAAATAGAACAGGTCTATTTCACGCATTGAAAATCCCTGACCTGCGGTTGGTTCCTCGCCATAGAGCGTCGAATCGATATCGTATCCGCCGGAAAGAATAATCCCGTCCAGTCCTTTCAGTTGTGATTTTACGTTATCCAAATCTGAAAGAACGGGAAGCAGGATCGGAATCCCGCCGCTTTTTTCAACACACTCCACATAGTCGTGGTTAACGTAAGAACGGTAAATGCCCGGCAGCATTCCGCCTTCCACGATCAGTATATTCGCAGCAATTCCAATTTTGATTTTTTTCATAGAACGCCTCCCTTTCAGAACAAATCAAGATTTGCCGGGATACCCGCGTTCGGTTTCCTTATGAAACCGCTCTGGTTTTATAATTCCGTCGGATTCTCTTCGATATGAACCTCCTTGCCTTACCGCAGGATCTGTTTGGGGGATACAAGAATGAATACTTTTTACCGAAAGCAAAGTATTCTTTAGTAATTTCTACCGTTGTTAATTATACTGAGATTGTTTTGATTTGCGCTGATTTTCAAGCCGGAAATTTCAAAAAACGCTCGCGGCGCGCATATAAACGGCTGCATTTCAATATTCACTGCACGGATCATCACGGTTCGCTGTCCCCCTCCCGGAGAAATACCGCGGCTACGAATACGGCAAAAATAAAATCGCCACCCTGGACCGGCGGAAAAAACGCGTTCCGCCGCCCTTCCGTGACGGCAACAACGGTTTTATTCCTCAAAATCCTCGTCCGGATCGACGACCGATTCGCGCGGGATAAACCGATCTAAATCTTTCGGTTCCGGCGTCAGCTTCGCCGCGGCGCGCAGCGCTTCGTTCGCCAACTCCGTCTGACTGTCGAGCGGGTCGCTCTTCCGCCGGTCGACGCGCCGATATGATCCGTCCGCGTTCATGACCCAAGCCCGATCGGTATCCGTCAGCTGCAAGCGTAAAATTCGGAAAATTCGCTCGCGGACAACCTTGTCTTCAATCGGGAACTGAACCTCGATACGCCGATCCATATTCCGCTGCATCCAATCCGCCGAGCCCAGGAATAAATCCTCGCTGCCGTCGTTGTAATAATAAAAAATACGCGAATGCTCAAGATAGCGGCCGACGAGGCTGCGAACGTGAATATTCTCCGACAGCCCGCGGATCCCCGGACGCAGCACGCAAATCCCGCGTACGATCATGAAAACTTTTACGCCTGCCTGCGACGCCGCGTACAGCGATTCGACAATCTCCGGATCGAGAAGCGAATTGATCTTAGCGACGATGATCGCTTTTTTTCCGTCAAGGGCATTCTTTGTTTCCTGTCGAATCCGAAAAATCGTATCCTCGCGCAGCCAGCGCGGGGCGGCGATCAGCTTTCGGAACCCGAGCGGGATCGAATATCCCGAAATCATATTAAAGAAATCGGTCGCATCGCGCCCGAATGCTTCTGAACAGGTCATCAGCCCCAGATCGGTATAAACCCGCGCCGTCGCGTCGTTATAGTTTCCGGTGCCTAGATGAACGTAACGGCGGATCGCGTCGTCCTCCTCGCGGACAATCAGCGTAATTTTGCTATGCGTTTTCAGGCCGATTAAGCCGTAAATAACGTGACAGCCGGCCTTCTCCAGTTTTTTCGCCCATTGGATATTATTTTCTTCGTCAAAACGCGCCTTCAACTCAACCAGGACCATGACTTGTTTTCCGCGTTCGGCGGCGGCGGCCAAAGCTGAAATAATCGGAGATTGGCCGCTGACGCGGTACAGCGTCTGCTTAATCGCCAGGACGTTCGGATCGCGCGAAGCCTGCTTGATTAAGTCGATTACCGGATCAAAGCTTTCATACGGATGGTTCAGGAGAACGTCATTTTTTTGAATCACGGAGAAAATATCGCTCTGATTGAAAAACGCCGGCGACGTTTGCGGCGTGAACGCCGGGTAGCGCATCCCGGGTTGATCGCCGATCAGCTTGGTCATCTTTGAAAAAAGCGTTAAATCCAACGGTCCGGCAATCCGGTAAACGTTGATATCGGTGACTTTCAAATTCTCGTATAACGATTGGACGATCGAAGGGGCGGCGTCGCGGTCGATTTCAAGCCGGATAACCTCTCCCCATTGGCGCATCCGCACCTGATGTTCAATTTCAACAAGCAAATCCGCGGCTTCATCATCGTCGATTTCAAGATCGGCGTTCCGGGTAATTCGAAAACGAGCGATATCGCCAACCTTGACGCCGGTAAAGAGCCGGTTAATAAAAAGAATGACTAAATCTTCGAGCAGGATAAAACTCGTTCCCGCCGCGTCCGGAAGCTGAACGATCCGCGGCAGCACGGTCGGGATTTGAATAATTGCGAAAGAATTTTCGTTGTCATTCTTGATTTTTCTTCCTAAGCGTTCAATCTTGACGAATAGGTTCAGCGACTTATTCGCGATCAGCGGAAACGGCGATCCGGCGTCGACGGCGAGCGGCGTCAAAACGGGGAATACGACCGATTCGAAATACCGCTGAGCGAATTTGAGCTGCGCTTCATGCAGCTGATCCGCCGACTTGAGAAAAATTCCTTCTTTTTCCAACGCAGGAATCAGCGCGCGGTTGACGGTTGAATACTGTTTTCGAACCAGATCATGGGCCCGCTTGGAAATCCGCTCCAACTGGGAAACCGGTTTCAGTCCGGAGGGATCGGGAGTTTTGTAATCCGCCTTCACTTGGTCATGGATCGAAGCGACGCGAATCATAAAGAATTCATCCAAATTTGAACCGGTAATGGAAATAAAATTTAGTCGTTCGAAAAGCGGATTTTCAATATTGCGGGCTTCTTCAAGGACGCGGTCGTTAAATTCAAGCCAGCTCAGCTCTCGGTTAATGAATTTCGAAGGGAATGCGTCCGATTCAAACGCCGCCGCCCCTAATAATTCGCGGTTTTCGTCTAAGGCTAATAAAAAAGCGCGGTCCTGGTTTTCCTTATTTCGTTCCAAGTCGTTACTCCTTTTGAAATCAGCGCGGCGTTATAACGTCCGCTTAATGCGCAAAACCGGAGCATATCCGAATAAATCGGCGAACAAACCGATATGCTTATCAAAATTCCAAATTTCGATTGTCGCGTCCCGGTTTGTCGTCACGCCTAAAATCAGCTGATGGCCCGCCAGCCGCGCCGAATTAATTTCCAATTTCTGTTTATGCCCGGCGTCAAGCGAATTCGCGATACAAAGGATCGCGATCAATTTCAAGATCACGATCCGTTCCGCGTCCGAAAACTTCGCCAACATCGGGTCGCCGCTGTCGATATGCCCGTTATGAAAACAGGCGATCAGCGCCACCATCTCCCGTTCCTGATCGCTTAATCCGGTGAACTCGGTCGAAGTGATAATTTCGAACGTTCGGATACCGTCGTTAACCATGCTGATATATTTTCCGATATTGTGGAGAATTGCGGCGAGCGAAAGGTAGCGCCGCTCTTTTTCGCCTAAATGATGGATTTTCCCGGTCAGATCGAATAATTGAACCGCCAATTTTTGAACATGCCGGACATGATATTTATCCGTCCGATAACGGCGCGCCAGCTGATGCGCCGCTTCCTCCATATTTTGATAAGGATCGCGAAGGTACTTCGTTCGGAATTCCGTGTGGAGCATTTCGAATAAGATACCGTCAATCAGATTCAGCGCCGGCAGATGAAATTTCTCAACGCCGGTAAAGGCCAGGACTTCTTCAATAACAATTCCGCCGGGGAGGAGCAACGACTCCTGCTCGGTCGGGATCTGAGCCAGACGCGCCAAAATACGCCGTTCGCGTGTTTTAAGCCGCTTCATCAACGACAAGAATTCGGACGTCGCGACCGTCTCCCCGTTTTTCAAATCCCACTTCGCAACATATTTTAAATAACGCAGCGATCCGCCGATAACGATCAAGTTTCGGTAATCCGTCTGACGCGCGTTAAAGGCGCGATAGTAATTCAAATCGCCGGAAATATACTCCGTCAACAGCGCGTTAAAGTCCGGCGATACCCGTTCCAAATTCCCGAGCAGCTCGCGAATCCGCAGCGATCCCAACTGGAAACTTTGCGAGTTGATAAATTGTCCGCCGTGATAAAGCGTCAGCTGAATCAGCCCCGCGCCGATAAAAAGCACCAGGCAGCCCTCCTGAGCCAACTCAAGAAAGCCGGGAAGACCTTCCGAGATCGCGATTTGAAGGTAGCTGTTATCCATTCCATCCGACAGAATTTCGACCGTCAATCCGGTTCGGACGAAAATCTGCTCGATCGCGTAAAGCCCGTTCGCGGCTTCGCGAAACGCGCTCGTCGCCACAGCGCGCAGCGTCGTAACGCCGTACTCGCTCAGCTTCAGCTTGAACCCGTTCAGAACGTCGATAATCTGATCGAGACTAACCTGGCTGATCTTTCCGATCGTATACGTATCGATCCCGATCGGGATCGTTCGAGAGACTTCGTCTAAGACGATCGGCGCCGACCCGCGTTTTAGGCGCGCGATGCGCATCGTCGTCTCATGCGATCCGACATCGATAACCGCAACTAAGTTCTTTCCCCGTTCCATTTAGATAATCTTCTCATCCCCGAAATAAATTCCGGTCTTCCGCGCCGCGTCAATCAGGTAATGATCCTTGGGGATCGCTTTCATGCGATGAGCGACTTTATCGAGCGGAACCGCGCTGATCTCGTTATTCCTTAACGCCATCATGAAGCCGAATTTCTTATCGAGAATATAATCCCCGGCTTTGACGCCCAGAGCCGTCGTAAGTACGCGATCGTACGGCGATGGCGACCCGCCGCGCTGAAAATGACCCGGAACGACACAGCGGATTTCCTTTACCGTCAGCTCGTTCAAAACCGCCCAGAGCCGATACGCGACCGATAGATGACGTTCCTTCGAAATCCGCGCCGCATATTCCGATTTTGATAAAGACGCTTCAGCTTTCGACTTCGCGCCCTCCGCAATCGCGATAATCGAAAAAGGCTTTTTCTGGGCCTCGCGTTTCCTGATCGCCTTGACGATCGCCATCGGTTCGTATGGAATTTCCGGAATCAGGATCACGTCCGCGCCGCCGGCGATCCCTGCGTGAAGCGTCAGCCAACCGACCTTATGCCCCATAATTTCAATAATAAAAACGCGCCCATGGGAAGTCGCCGTCGAATGGATACCGTCGATAACTTCGGTCGCGATATTGACCGCGCTTTGGAATCCGAAAGTTGAATCCGTTTCATAAAGATCGTTGTCAATCGTTTTCGGAAGCGTGATGATATTCAATCCGGCTTGAAAAAGCGCGTTGGCGGTTTTATGCGTCCCGTTCCCGCCCAAAATAACGAGCGCGTCCAACTTCAAATCGCGATAGGTTCGGATCATCGCTTCTTTCCGCGTCGGGTTGGGCGCCGCGTCCGGATGAAGCGGCGTTTCCAGCAGCTTGAACGGCTGACGCGACGTACCGAGGATCGTGCCGCCCGTCGCCAAGATCCCGGAAAAATCGGCGCTCTTCATCTCCCGGTACGCGCCGTTCATCAGGCCGTAAAAACCGTCGAGGAAACCGATAATTTCGGTATTCTGGTCGGCTTCGTAAAGACGCTTTGCGACGCCGCGCATCGCTGAATTCAAACCCTGGCAGTCGCCGCCGCTGGTCAGCATTCCGACTCGTAACGTCATAATACCTCTCTCCCTTTGTCTAAACCGACGTTCGTTGCGAAGATTCGTTCGTTTTGATTTTAAATGATACTTTCATTTTAATATAACTCGGCCGGAAGCGGAACGATTTAAGGCGGATTTTATTTCCTGAAATCCCATGGGGCCGTTTCGTCAAACGGATGCTTTTTGCTGGATGTCGCAGACTCATCTATATGCGAAAAGAGATTATCAATATTCCTCACGATTCCGCTATGTCCGCTACAAACCGCTTCTATCGATTTATTTTCGACGATACGGGAAAGCTTACGCAGCGACTTTTTATTGAGCTCCGGATATTGCGTAAAAAAATCAAAAAAGCTGTATCCGCCGTTTTGATTGACCGCCATGCAGTCGCCGCTGACCAAGATCTTATCATCAACCAAATAACACATATGCCCCAAGGTATGCCCCGGGACATGGATGGCGGTTACGGAGATACCCTCAATCCGGATTAAATCCCCATCTTCTAACAACAGATAATCCTCCCGAATTTTGACGCAATTTTTCAGCTTGATCCCGAACTTCTTCATCCGATGCGTTTCCCCGGTCAGGTACGGCTCTTCATCTCTGCCAAGATATACTCTGGCATTCGGGAAAATATTCTTGCCGCTTATATCGATTCCCCCGGCGTGATCGACATCCGCGTGCGTCAGGAAGAGATGCTGAATCGCGGTCGGAATGATATGAATTTTTCTGAATTCGGCTTCTAAGCCCTTGAAATTAAGGTGCCCGGAATCGAACGCGATCGTCGTCGCGCCTTTCGTATAAAACCACATATTCACGTCATATTCGCGGATACAGCTCAGTCCCGAGCCGAACGTTCCGGTATTTGCCGGATGGCAATATTTTTTCCCTTTCATTATATGGTGCTTGATATGGTTATCGAAAAAATACATCAGCTTCATGCCGCCAACTCCTTTTTTTAGTTAATCATGAGCTGAAGACGCATATTTTACTTTCAAAAATCTGCTTTATCGCGCATAACGTCGGATAAAGATATCCCCATCATCTGCTTACAGGTCATGGAAAAATGAGACGGGCTGGCAAAACCGGCGTCCAATGCGGTCCGCGTGATCGAATGGCCGTCAAGCACGCCTTTCCAAACATATTCCAACTGCCTGATAATCAGATAATTTTTTAAGGCGATACCGGCTTCGCGCTTGAACAAATGCGTAAGCCAGCTTTCGGAATAATTTAATTCTGTCGCGATATCCGCCACTTTTCTCCCAATATATTTATATCCGGCAATATCCCGCAGCAAGCTGTCGATCCGCGGATCCATACGCTGTTCCGAGCCGGCTTCTAGAGACAAACGTCTCAGGATCGAAGATATCCGCAATAATAAATTTTCATCGGACGTTTCGTTTCCCAAGTCCCGCGTGAATTCGCTCTGTAATGATGAAAACGGACGTTCGTTCAGGTATTTTCTCCGTATTTTTTCGGCTATCGTCGAGGTCGGGTCAATCAAGAGAAAGCAGCATGCCTGGTCAGACGGATATTGATGAAGGATATTCCCGTCTATAAAGATAATATTCCCCGAAAGCGTACCGTTTTCAATTTCCAAACGCAGCGTTTCATCGCTGAGAAACAAATGCAGCATAACGTGCTTATGAAGATCGGTTCCGCTATACGAAGGCACAACGACCGCATATGAATCCTGAAAAATAATACGGCTCATCATTTCACCCTGTTTCCGAAATCAGCCCTTGCTTTGTATAAATTTAAAAGCGATCAATCGCAGACCGATCGGATTCCCGCTTCCTGAATTCTACAATGGAATACCACATAAATCGTGAAACCGGCGAATCGCGGCTCTTTTCTCGGCCGGCGCTTTTAGCGCGGGGACAGACCGAGGGTCGAATAAGAATCGCGGTCCAGCGTCAGTATAATCGATTCGCCGGCGGTAAAGAAAACGAATAGCGTTATCATAAAATCCGGTTGAGCCAAACTTATACGGAAGAATTTTAGATATCGCTGCATCCATGAAGCCGACCGGTATCTCCGCTTCATAGATAACATATAAATACCTGAGCGAATTGAACCGGAATCTTTCTCATCCAAATTACTTCCATCCGGTTTTCATGTATAATTCCAGTACCCATGCGGGTTTTGGAGAGAAGCCGCTCGGATCGTTAAATCATAAGGCGGGCAAAAAATTTATGAAAAACGAAAAAATCTCAGGGCCGACAGGCAAAGAATCGTACGTCGCTTTGCCGCATGAAGATTCGATCGAAGAGGAATCAAGCGGAAGCGGCAAAAAGTGGCTGACCGCCGCGTTGATCGCCGCGCTGCTGATCGCGGTTCTAATCCTGGTCATGATCTTCGCCGACAGCGAAGTCGTCGCCAAGACAAAGAATATCGCGATCGTCGTTTGCTCTTTCGCGGCAATCCTGTTGCTCGGGTCGTTTTTCATCCTGATTTTTCAGCTTTCTGCGCTGACGAATCTGTTGAAAATCGAAATCAAACCGGTGCTGGAATCGACGCGAGATACGGTTAATAACGTAAAAGGTACCGTCAGTTTTATGAGCGACAAAATCGTCGAACCCGCGATCAGCGTCGGGGCGAAAGTTGCCGGCGCGAAAAAAATAACCTCGTTTTTATTCCGAAGGAAATAAGAAGAAATTAAGGAGATATTATGTCGAATAAAGATAACAGCTTTGAATTCTTTTTAGTCGGTTTTATTGCCGGCTGCTTGTCGAGCGCGATCGTTTCTATCCTCTATGCGCCGAAAAGCGGCGAAGAAACGCGGAAAATGATTCGTGAAAAATCGGAAGATTTCGTCAATTCCGCAAATAAATCGATCGACCGCGTTTACAAGCAGGCTGAAATCGCGACCAACAACGCCGTCGATAAATTCAACGAGTTCGCCGAAATCGCCCGGGAACAATCCGACGCGATCACGCAGCGCGGGAAAAAAATCCTGAACCTGACGCAAGATAAAATCAAGGCCGGCGCTGAAGAAATCGAAAGCGGGATCGACGAGATTTTAACTACCGGGAGCTGATTCGTCGAACGTCGCTATCCAAAATAAAAAAGCGAAACACCTTTATCTTCCGCCGGGTGTTTTGCTTTTTTAAGGAATGATTAACCTTAAAGTTCATCGATTAATCCGAATTCGTTATACAATAGGTCTGGTTAATTAAATTTCGAAGAATGGAACGAACATGAAAAAAAATAAAATCTTTCAACTTATTCTGTCCGCAGTCCTGGTCATCGCATTCACCGTCCCGACGCTCGCAGGAACCGCGCAATCGGACGTCGTCCAAACGGTCAACGGCGTCGATTTCACCGTCGATCAGTTTATCGAAGCGGCAAAATATTACCGCTTCAATCTCATCCAGCAGTACAACTACTACCTCACGATCTATCAAATGTACGGGCTGGCGATCGACGACGAATTCAACCAGCAGTTCGCCGATATCCTCGGCGAAAGCGGCAGCGAGAAAGTCCGCGAAATCGTTTTAGCGAACGCCGCGAAACAGGTCGTCGTTGCCGCCGAAGCGGAAAAAGCCGGAATCAGCGTCAGCGATGAAGAAGTCGAAGAACGATTGAAGGAACTCTTCGGATTTGAAAGCGCTCTCGAGAGCGACGCCGCCGAATTGCCCGCGGAAGAACCTGCGCTGGAGGAATCGCTCGATGCGCTCGGCGCCGAAAGCGTCAGCACCGAGCCGGAAATCAATAAAGAGCTTGAATTCCGCAATAAGATTGACGAATATTTCGACTCGTACGTCAACGGCGCTTTTACGCTCGAATTCTTCAAGGACGACATCCGCGCCATGATACTCGAGGAAAAACTCCAAGCCTACGTTATCGGCGAAAGCGACGAAGTTTTCGAACAGGAAGAAGTCAAAGCCCGTCATATTCTCGTCGAAACCGAAGAAGAAGCCTTGGCCATCCTGGAAAAATTGAACGCCGGCGAAAGCTGGGAAACGCTCGCAGCCGAGAATTCCCTCGACACCAGCAACAAAGATAATTCCGGCGATTTAGGTTGGTTCGGGCGAGGCATGATGGTCGCGCCGTTCGAAGAAGCCGCCTTCGCGCTTGAACCGGGCGAAATCAGCGACCCCGTCGAATCGTCCTTCGGTTTCCATATCATCGCGCTCGACGGGAAAGAATTGCGCGCGATGGAAGGCTCCGTCTTAGAAGCGGCGCAGGAAGCCGCTTACGAAAAATGGTACGAAGAGATCGCGGAATCGTACGAAATTACGACGACCGGCGCCGCGGACGATATCGTCGTAACGGAACCCGTTTTCGAACCGTACGTACCGGAACCGACGGAAGAACCGGTTGAGGAACCGGCTGAAGAAACCGTCGAAGGCGCCGAGCCGACCGCGGCTCCGTAAAATAAAAATCAAGACCGATTTCATCCGAACAAAAAAGGATGCGCGGGGAGAAAACCGCGCATCCTTTTTTTTACCGCCTCGGGCCGGCCTGATACGGCGCGCCCGTTCCGTCGCGGACGGTCAGATCCGGTTCAGGATCTGGTCCGTCAGCGCGCGCGTTCCGGCGCTCCCGCCCAAGTCCAGCGGAAGCTCGCCGGCCGCAATCGTTTCTTCAACCGCGGCCTCAATTTTTTCAGCCTCGCCTGTCAGCCCAAACGCGCAGCGCAACATCAGCGCCGCGCTTAAAATCGTCCCGATCGGATTCGCGATCCCTTTGCCGGCGATATCCGGCGCTGAACCGTGAATCGGCTCATAGATACCGAGCGAACCGGTTCCGACCGACGCCGACGCCAACATACCCATCGAACCGGCAAGAACCGACGCTTCATCGGTCAGGATATCCCCGAACATATTCTCGGTTACGAGCACATCGATATCGCACGGATTGGAAATCAGCCGCATTGAAGCCGTATCGACCAACATATGCTCCAGCCGGACATCCGGATATCTTTCCGCGACTGCCGCCGCCGTTTTCCGCCAAAGCCGCGATGAATTCAGGACGTTCGCTTTATCAACCGACGTTACCAGACCGCGCCGGTCTTGAGCCGAACGAAACGCGAATTCTAATATCCGTGAAATTTCGGTCTCGCTATAAGACAGCTCGTCCGTCGCCCATTCAACCCCATCATCGTCGACGCCCTGACGCTTCTTTCCGAAATAAATCCCGCCGGTCAGTTCGCGTATTACCAGAATATCAACGCCGCGCAGCAGTTCGTCTTTGATCGGGCTTTTCGCGTACAGTCTGGGATATGTCTTGACAGGGCGCAAATTCGCGAAGACGCCCATTTCCTTGCGCAGCCGCAGCAAGCCCTGTTCCGGACGGACAGTCGCGTTCGGGTCGTCCCATTTCGGCCCGCCGACCGCGCCGAGCAGGATCGAATCGCATTTCTTAGCGTTCTTCAACGTTTCATCGCTGATCGCAGCTCCGACCGCGTCAATCGACGCGCCGCCGATCAGGAAGTTTTCATATACAAACGAATGACCGTAAATCGCCGCGACCCGATCCAATACACGCTTCGCCGCATCGATAATTTCCGGCCCGATTCCGTCCCCGGGGAACAGCGCAATTCTCATGTCCATCGTCGATCGTCTCCTAAAGTTTTCCGTTTTTTTCTTCGTACGCGCGGATCGCGTCCGCATGTTTTAATAAATATCCGAAATCGTCGATTCCCTCGATCAGGCACATCTTATAAAAAGCGTCGATCGAAAAATCAAGCCGCAAACCGCCGTATTCAGCCCGCTGGGCCGGGAGATCGACCGTCAGGATTCCGCTTCCGTCCGCTTCAATCGTTTTTATCAGCGCCGAATGCGCTTCGGCGTCCAGCGCAATCAGCAGCAGACCGTTTTTCTGACTGTTGCTGCGGAAAATATCGGCGAAACTGCGCGCGATAACGACCGAAATACCAGCCTGCGCAATCGCCCAGGGCGCGTGTTCACGCGAGCTGCCGCAACCGAAATTATCTCCGGTAACCAAAATCCGCGCCGATTTCCCCGGTTCCCGATTCATCGCGAAATCCGGATTCAACGAACCGTCGGGAAGGTAGCGCCAATCGTGGAAAGCCTTTTCGCCGAAACCGCTTTTCGCCGTCGTTTTCAGGAATCGCGCCGGAATAATCTGATCGGTATCGATATTGTCAAACGGTAAAAATAACACGCTCGAGCGTAATGTCTTAAATCCTGTCATAACGCGCCTCCCGAAAATTCACGGGGATCGGTCACAAAACCGCGGATCGCCGAGGCCGCCGCCGTCGCCGGAGAAGTTAAGACCGTCCGCGCTCCGGGACCTTGCCGCCCCTCAAAATTGCGGTTGCTCGTACTGACGCAAAGCTTCCCGCTCTCCACAACATCGCCATTCATCGACAAACACAGGCTGCAGCCCGGTTCGCGCCACTCCGCGCCGGCCTCAATAAAAACGCGATCCAGTCCCGACGCCTCCGCAGCGCGCTTGACCGCGCCCGATCCCGGAACAACGATCATGCGTACGCTTTCAGCGATTTTCCGTCCGGCGAGAACCGCGGCGGCCGCCTTCAAATCTTCGATACGTCCGTTCGTACAGGAGCCGATAAAAACCTGATCGATCGGATAATCGCCGAGCCGCGTCCCGGGGCGGAACCCCATATAGGCCAACGCTTTGCGGAACGCCGCGTCGTCGCGCGCGCCCGGGAAAGCTTCTTCGGCGTTCGCCGGAATTTTCCGGCCGATCCGAATCCCCATCGCCGGGTTCGTTCCGTATGTCGCCATCGGCCCCATCTCGCTCAAATCGATCGTCACCTCGCGGTCAAAAACCGCGTCGGGATCGCTCTTTAACTTTGACCAGGCCGCGACGGCTTCATCCCAAGCCGTTCCCCGGGGCGCGAACGGTTTTCCCTTCAGATAGGCGAACGTCGTTTCATCCGGCGCAACCATCCCTGTCCGCGCTCCCGCCTCAATCGCCATGTTGCAAAGCGTCATCCGACCTTCCATCGACAGCTTCCGAACTGCCTCCCCGCTGAACTCAATCGCCGTTCCGGTTCCTCCGCCGACGCCGATTTTCGCAATCGTATATAAAATAAGGTCTTTCGCGTCCGTTCCCGGCGGGAGCGTACCGACGTATTGGATCCGCATCGTCTGCGGCTTGCGCTGCAAGAGACATTGCGTCGCCATGACATGCCCGACTTCGCTGGTACCGATCCCGAATGCGATCGCGCCGAACGCGCCATGCGTAGCCGTATGCGAATCGCCGCAGACGATCGTCATCCCCGGCTGCGTCAGCCCCATATCCGGACCGAAGACATGAATGACGCCGCGCGCGGGGTGATCCAAACCGTAAAGATCGATCCCGAATTCGGCGCAGTTTTTCTCCTGCTGCAACAGCTGCGTTTTTGCCTGCGCATCCGCGTAAATCAGGCTGCCGTGCTCCGTACCGTCAGGGCCTAAGCGCGTCGGATTGCAGTGATCCGACGTCGCTTGATTCCGCTTCGGGTTCCAAACTTTCAAGCCGCGGTCGCGCAGTTCCTGAAAGGCTTGCGGCGACGTCACTTCATGCGTTAAATGAAGATCGATATACAGGATCGGCGGCGCGCCTTCCTCTTCCAGAACGACATGATCGTTCCAGATCTTATCGAATAAAGTTAAACCCGCTTTAGCCATGAGCAGCCCCGCCGTTATTCCCGTTTCCGTTCCGATTCGCGTCGATAATCTTATTCAACGCCGACAGATACGCCTTAACGGCGGCGACGACAATATCGTTATTCGCGCCGTAACCGCTGACCAGCAGCGTCTTGGGTTCTTCGCTCTGCGGATGGACCTCGCTTGGGACACGGCTTTCGACGCGGACGCTGACTTCGCCGACGGCGTCGATTCCTTCCGTAACCGCGTGGATCATGAATTCTTTCAGTTGGTTCTCAACCTGGACAATCTGATCGATCGCTTTATAAGCCGCGTCGATCGGTCCGGTCCCGATCTCGGCGACCGTCCGGAGTTCGCCGTCCGGGCAAACCAGCCGCACCGACGCCGTCGGCATTCCGATCGTCCCGCAAGAAATCTGAAGACCGTCAAGCTGGTAATAGGAATTGATCTGATGGATATCCGACGAAACGAGCGCCTCAAGATCGATATCGGAAATCGTTTTTTTCCGATCCGCCAGTTCCTTGAACTTAACGAATAGCAGATCCAATTCCTTGTCGGTCAAGTTATAACCGATTTCTTCCATGCGGTTCGAAAGCGCATGCCGGCCTGAATGTTTGCCTAAAACGAGATTGGTCTGGCGAATCCCGACGTCTTCGGGCCGCATGATCTCATACGTCAGCGCGTTTTTCAGCATCCCGTCCTGATGAATCCCCGATTCATGCGCGAACGCGTTCCGGCCGACGATCGCCTTGTTCGGCGCGATCGGGAAACCGGTAAAATTCGAAACCATCTGCGAAACGCGCGCCAAATGGCGCGTTTCGATATCGGTATGCAGTCCGTAATAGGATTCGCGCGTTTTGAGCGCCATGACGACTTCTTCGAGCGACGCGTTTCCGGCCCGTTCGCCGATTCCGTTAATCGTGACTTCAACCTGCCGCGCGCCGTTCATGCAGCCCGCCAGCGTCGTCGCTACGCCCATCCCCAGATCGTCATGACTATGCGTTGACAGGACGCACTTTTCGATTCCTTTCGTATTTTCGCGAATCTTCCGAATCAGCGCGCCGTACTCCAGCGGCGTCGCGTAACCGACCGTGTCGGGAATATTCAGCGTCGTCGCTCCGGCCTCGATAACCGCTTCGAGCAATTCGTATAAAAACTCAGGTTCGGCGCGGCTCGCGTCTTCCGGCGAAAATTCAATATCCTTGCAAAAACTATGCGCATACGCAACCATCTCCCGCGCCCGCGCGATTACCTCCGCCGGATCCATCCGCAGCTTATACTTCATGTGAATCGGCGAAGCGGCGATAAAAACATGAATCCGCGGCCGGTCGGCGTTTTGAACCGCTTCCCACGCGGCGTCGATATCCTTCTTCGCGCAGCGAGCCAGTCCGCAGATAATCGGAGCGTAAGAGCCGTTCCGCGACACGCCGACTTCATTCGCGATCCGCTTGACCGCAGCCAAATCGTCCGGAGAAGCGATCGGGAATCCGGCCTCGATGACGTCGACCTTAAGCCGCGCCAGCGCATGGGCGATTTCCATTTTTTCGCTCGACGTCATCGACGCGCCCGGACACTGTTCTCCGTCACGTAAAGTTGTATCAAAGATGATTACTTTTTCCGACATTTTTCAACTCCTGATTATTTTTTATATAAACGGCTCGGCCCGACGCTGAAAAAGAAAAAACCGCCTGCCGGGGCGGTTCGTTTTTGAATTGAATACCTGCTTATCGTTCCATGACGGAACCGACCCTATACGATCGTATACGGGCGGGTAAGCAACAATCCGAATAAGTTGGACGCGTGGGTCAGCTGGTTCATAATGGATGTATTGTATCAAAGCCGCGCCATTCCCGCAATAAACGCGGCGATTTCATGACTTTCCGAAACTTGCCGCGTTTCCGAAACCGAGACGATCCGAAACCCAGAACTTTTACAGGGGAACGGTCAAAATTTTTTCTGCGAATCATCACGAACGGGATTGTTCTCAGCGAATACGACGCGAAGAACAGGGGACGTATAAAAATGCCTCGACGTCAGGGCCTGGCGAGACGCCGTCTTTCCCCGCGCGGAGCGCGGGGATGGCCTTCAGGAGAATGAGGCGGCCGCGCCCGTTAGGGTAATAAATTCGCCGTTATGCTAAAAAAAACGAATTTGGTCAGAACCAAATTCGTTTGCGGAAGCGCTCGCGATAACCCGCTCAGTCTCTATCCCCCGAAAGCTCGTTCAGGTACACGGCCATTTTTACGTCGGTTGGCATGATGATGAGAGACAAAAGCGACGATAAAACGAGGACAAATATAGCGTCAGACGTCCAAGAATTTACTTTTTTCGGTACGCGGCCGAATCCCAATTCGCATACTGCTCTAAGTTCGAACGAAAAACGTCGGAATCGCTGAATTCGTTCCAGTAGTAATAGTAATTTTTAATCCCCAACGCTTCGGATTCGATCCAAACGCTTTGCCGCATCTTTCCAAAAGCGACCAGGGTTTGCTGATGCGGAACTTTCCGTTCCTCGCCGTTTTTCAAAAATCCGATACCATCCGTATAAATCCGGATCGCGTCAAACGGCTGGCTCCTGAGCAGCGTTACGATACTGGAAATAACCAGGATGATCGCGACCCAGGGGAATCCATCTATCAGGAATTTCACGATATTGTCAAACCAAGTCACTTGCATCGTTTCCGAAAAATTTAGAAGAGCGGCTTGGACCTCGGGAACCCGTGTTAAAACCAACAAAATCAAATACGCCGCCCAAGGGACCAGCAATACTTTAATTTTTCCGACGCCGCTGTATTGGCTCATGTCTACCGAATGTTCGGATACGAATTGTTCTTCCATACTTTCAAAATTCCTTCTATTCTATATTTCATACCTATGTTTCCAGAAGAAACCAGATGATTATAACATGCGGCGAATTCACCCTGATACAGACAGGGACGGACAAGGAGGCGCATTTATCAAACCGCCGGCTACTTTCGAGTAGAATAAAATCAGTATTTTCAGCAAACCGCAGCCTGACCGCGAGCATTACGATTCCCGAGACTGGAGACTTCATGATCCGAAAATTTATTTCTTACTATAAACCGCACCTGAAACTGTTCACGCTCGACCTGATCTGCGCCTTTACCGTCGCCGTCTGCAACTTGTTTTATCCGGTCGTCGCCAAGAATATTATCAACGACTACGTCCCGAACCGCGATTTGCGGCTGCTGATTCTCTCCGGCGCGGCCATGCTTTTGATTTACTGCCTGAAAGGCGGGCTGAATTACTTTATCCAGTATTGGGGCCATATCGTCGGCGTGCGGATTCAGGCCGACATGCGCAACCGTCTTTTCAGGCATCTTCAGAAAATGCCGTTCTCATTCTACGATCATAACCAGACCGGTTCTTTGATGTCGCGCATGGTCAACGATCTTCAGGATATTTCCGAACTCGCTCATCACGGACCGGAAGACCTGCTGCTCTCGACGCTGACGATCTTCGGCGCGCTGATCATGATGGGCCGAATCGATCTCGTCCTCGCCGGAATCGTCGCCGTCTTTATTCCGCTGATGGTCCTCTTCGGGATCAAGACGCGGACCGATTTGAGCAACGCTTTCCGCCTCATGCGCGAGAAAGTCGCCGGGATCAATCATACGATCGAGCAGTCGATCTCCGGCGTCCGCGTCGCAAGAGCCTACAACAACGACGCATACGAATACGAGAAATTCGCCGCTTCAAACAGCAGTTACGTGGGCGCGCGCGGCGTCGCCTATCGGCAGATGGCGATTTTTTTCAGCGGAATGAACTTCCTCAGCGATGTCCTCTACCTTGTGACGCTGGTCGCCGGCGGGTTATTCTGCTATTTCGGACGAATTGACGTCGGCGAGTACGCCGCGTTTATCCTGTATACGACGGCGCTGCTGAACCCGATCCGGACGCTCGTCCAATCCTTCGAACAGCTTCAGGTCGGCATGACCGGATTCGAACGCTATATCGCGATTCTGGATCATGAACCGGAGGCGAACGGGACGGTTACGCCGGACGCTCCGCTCAAAGGGAATATCCGCTTCGAGCGGGTGACTTTTTCGTATCAGGACGACGAAAATTTGAAAAAAGTCGTTTCCGATCTTTCGCTCGAAATCCGCGCCGCTTCGACGGTCGCGATCGTCGGTCCTTCCGGGGCGGGGAAATCGACTCTCTGCAACCTGATCCCCAAGTTTTATCCGATCGACAGCGGAAAAATCACGATCGACGGTTACGATATCAACGACCTCGAAAACGAATACCTGCGCGGTTCGATCGGCGTCGTCGCGCAGGACGTTTTCATCTTCGCCGGAACGCTGCGCGATAATATTTTATACGGAAGACCGGGCGCAACCGAAGAGGAAGTCGTCGAAGCGGCGAAATACGCGAACCTTCACGACTATATCCTGACGCTCCCGGACGGGTACGATACGTACGTCGGCGAGCGCGGCGTCCGCCTTTCCGGCGGTCAGAAACAGCGGATCAGCATCGCGCGCGTTTTCCTCAAGAACCCGCCCATCCTGATTTTCGACGAAGCGACGTCGTCGCTCGATAATATTACCGAACGCGCGATCCAAGCTTCGATCGAAAAGCTCAGCCGGGGCCGGACCTCGATTATCGTCGCCCACCGGCTGTCGACGATCCGCAACGCCGACCGAATCCTTGTCATGCGCGATCAGCGCATCGTCGAAGACGGAACGCATGACGAACTAATCCGCGCCGGGAAATATTACGCGCGGATTTACGGCGCGGGCGAAATTCCGAGCGTTTAACCGCGCGCGAATCTAATCGGGCAAAAAAGGATTCGCCGCAAATGAAGAGGCCTGACGGGATTATAAATGAATTTCGGGACTGTTCCTTTTTTCTGACCGCCGCGTTGATCCGGCTGATCGGCGTCGGAATTTTCAACGCCTTCTTCAATATTTATTTCATCGAAAACGGATCCTCGGAAAACTTCTTAGGCGTTTTTTTAGCGGTCGGGAACGCGGCGATGGCGCTGGCGAGTTATCCGATCGGCGTTTTAATCGACCGGATCTCGAAGAAAAAACTGCTGATCCTGTTTACGCTGATCAATCTCGGTTGTTACGCCGCTCAAATATTTCTGACCAACCGCGCGCTCCTGCTTGCCGTTTCCGTCATTTTCGGTATATCCTTTATCGGTTTAGGCAATGCAACCGGGCCGTTCCTGTACGGCTTTTCGGAAATCGGCGCGAAAGCCAACTTGCACGTTATTTATCGAATCGTTCATATTATCGCGGTTACGGCCGGCGCCGGATTAGCCGGAAGGCTTCAATCGGCCGGTTACGCCGTCCGGGAAATCCTGATCCTCTCGCCGGTTCTCGGCGCGATTTCAATCATCCCGCAGTTACTCATGCGCTCCCCGCAGCCCACGCGCCCACCGGTTCGGGAAGGGACAAATCCGCCTCAAATTCAGGCTTCGGATGCCGACGCGGCCCGCAGAAGATTAAATCCGATACAAATGTTCGGATTTGCGATCCTTTTCGGCGCGATCGGTTTTTCTCCGATGATAACGAACTATATCAATCTGTATTTGCAAAAAAGGATTGCCGTAAATTTGGATTCGATCGCTTACGGCTGCGCCGGAATCTACTTTCTTTCCGGCTTTATCATGATCGCCTTCGCAAAATACAAAATCAGAAGCGAGAATTTCCCGAGCCATCTCGCCGCCATTGCGCTGCTCGCCGTCGCGATCTATGCGGCGCTGTACGCGGTCCCCGTTTTTTCCGCGCAAATCATTTGTATTACGCTGCTGATCTGCGGATTTGAAATCTTCGCTTCCGCTTTGAACGATTATATTTTCACGGCTGCGAAACAATCCGATCATGGAAAATATGCCGGCGCGACCCAAATGGTTTCCAATTTTACCGAAACGATCGGGATTGTTCTATGCGGAAAACTGTTAGGGCGCGACCGGTACGCGTCGATCTTCCTTTTGAGCGCGGTTCCGATCGTCCTCGCGACCCTGATCGCCGGGATCATTTTTTCCAATCGCCGCTATCAAATCCGCACGCACGCGTGACCATCCGCCGATCGGATTAAAACGCCTCCTGGCTGCCCGCCGGCGTCGGAAAACCGCCAGGGGCTCCATGGCTATGCGAATCGTTAAGATTAAGAAATCATAGCCGACAGGCAGCTTATTATTTATGTTAGTTACCTAAATAACTAAAGCGGGAGGTTCAAGCTGACAGAAAATCATCGAATCGACTGCTTTTGAAGGATATATGTCATACTTTCATTGTGACTTTCGTTTTTTGCGCTCATGTTATTATTTATATGAGGTTATAAATGAGCAGAATCCAAGTTGAAATTTGTTGTGGAAGCGCTGAAGACGTTATCGAAGCCGAAAAAGGCGGAGCCGATCGCGTCGAGCTGAATAGTAATCTGTTTCAAGGCGGACTGACCCCGACGGTCGGCGAACTTATCGTCGCGAAAGCCGAAACGAAGCTGCCGATTATGACGATGGTACGGCCGCGGGAAGCCGGTTTCTTTTATTCCGAAATCGAGTATAAAACGCTGCTGGCGGACGCGGAACGGCTGCTCGAATACGGCTCGGACGGGCTGGTTTTCGGCTTCTTAACCGCCGACGGCGAAGTCGATCCGGTTCGGACGAAAAAGCTGGTCGAAATCGCCGCCGGGAAACCGACCGTTTTTCACCGCGCATTTGACGTCGTCCCCGATTGGCGGAAAAGCATGGATACGCTGGTCGATTTAGGCGTGACGCGAATCCTGACCAGCGGGCAGGAGCCGAACGTCTTCTTCGCGACCGACACGATCCGCGAGATGATCGATTACGCGAACGGCCGAATCGAAATCCTTCCCGGAGCCGGGATCACGCTCAAAAACGCCGGACGGATCATCGCCGAAACCGGCGCGGATCAGATTCATTTAGCCTGCCATAAAGAAGTCAGCGAACCGTCCGTTCGCAACAACCGCCAAATTTTCTACGGCGGCGCGCTTTACCCGGCTGAAGATCGGACGCAGCTGATCGACGCCGCTTACGTCAAGAATATCGCGGCCATCGCCGCGAAAATGTAAACCTTATTTTTCAATTCAAGGAGAACCCAATGAAGAAAAATTTATCCGTACTCGTCCTGCTGAGCCTCGTCCTTCTGGCCGCGGCCGGCGCGGTTTTCGCCGAGAAAGTCGAGTTAAATGAGGTCGGAACGTATCCGATCGTGAAAGAACCGCTCGAAATGACGATGTTCCGTCTGTCGATGCCGAACGTCGTCGATTACGCGACGAATGATTTCACGAAGCATATGGAAGAATTAACCGGTATCAGCTGGAAATTCGACGTCACGACCAACGACGCTTCCGAAGAAGCCGTCAATCTGACCATGCTGTCCAAGAAATTACCGGACGTTTTATTGTTTGTCGCTCCGAATATCGCGAAGTACGGCGTCGCCGAAGGCATGCTGCTGCCGATCGAAGACCTGATCGCCGACAACATGCCCAATTTCTCCAAAGTTCTCGAAGAAAAACCGGAACTCCTGGCGCAGATCACCGAAACCGACGGCCATATCTATGGGCTCCCGGCCATCAACGAATGTTACCATTGCCAGTTCCGCAATAAAATGTGGGTCAACACCGCCATTCTCGAAGAATTAGGGCTTGAAGTTCCGACCACGACCGAAGAATTTAAAGAAGTCGTCAAAGCTTACGTTGAAAAGAATCCGAACGGCATCGCGATCACCGGCTCAACCGACGGTTGGGGTCAGCAGTTTGCCGATTGGCTCATCAATCCGTTCATTTTAGATCCGGGTTCGGGCGGAACGCGTTCGGACGCGAAACTCGTTTACAATACCGAAACGAATAAAGTCGAAACGATCGCTATCAAAGACGAATATCGCGAAGCCTTGAAATACATGCGCGAATTATTCGATCTGGGCGCGATTTACGACGGTTCCTTCACCCAGAACCACGAACAATATCGGACGCTGATGAACCAGGACGGCGACCCGGTCTTATTCGCCCCCTACGGAACGATCTCCGACGGCTATGACGTAGCCAGCAAACCGGAATCGTACGCGAAATACCGCGTCGTTGCCCCGCTCGTCGGACCCGAAGGCGTTCAGAACGCGACCTATTTCAAGTATGACGGGGTCAGTCAGGGACGACTGGTTATCACGGTCGACGCCGAAAATCCGGAAGCGATCCTGCGTTGGGCGGACTACTTCTATACCATGGAAGGCTACCTCTCCATGCAGTACGGCGCCGACGAAGGGAAGGACTGGGAATTAGCGGCGGAAGGCGAATTGGGTTTAGGCGGCGATCCGGCGTTATATAAAATCCTGAATCCTTACTCCTCCGAACCGCAGAATCATGACTGGCAGGACGTCGGTTTGAACTACGCGACCGCCATGATCCGCATGGGCGAATCGACGGCGCAGGATATCGATATCGCTTCCGCCGCCGGATTGGAGAAACTTCTCTATATCGAAACCCGCGATAAGATGGAACCGTACGGACAGGGCGACAACGCGCCGTATACCGTCACGCCTCCGCTGAAGCTGACCGCCGAAGAAGCGACCGAACTCCAGGTTATTTCGAAAGAAATCGCCGACTACGTCGAATCCAACCGAACCGCCTTTATCCGCGGCGATCAGGATGTCAACGATGACGACGCCTGGCAGGCTTACGTCGACGGATTCGAAGCTCTCCAGCTCCCGCGCTTCCTCGAAGTCTACCAAGCCGCTTTCGACCGCCAGTTCAACGAGTAAGATCGAAAATCATTCGAATCGGCTAAAATAAATTAGAGTCAGATCGAACGGGGCAAAGATATCTAAAATCCTGCCCCGTTCGAATATTCGGAGCGAATCAAATATGATACCGACGGCACGAAAACAGAAATCCCGAATCGACGCGGTTAAAGTTTACCTGTACAAAAATTGGCAATTCTGGGCGTTAATGGCGCTGCCGTTAATTTACCTGCTGATCTTTCACTATATCCCAATGACCGGGATTATTCTGGCTTTCAAACGGTTCAGCCCGCGGAAAGGGATCTTCGGTTCGGAAAACGTCGGCTTAATGTATTTCAGGCAGTTTCTCGGCGCGCCTTCAAGTTTCCGAATCATCATGAATACCCTCCGGCTCGGGCTTTACTCGCTGATCGCCGGGTTCCCGATCCCGATCCTCCTCGCGATCGCGATCAACGAAGTTAAAAACCGGAAATTCAAGAAATCCGTCCAACTGATCACGTACGCGCCGTATTTTATTTCGCTCGTCGTCCTCGTCGGGATGATGATGCGCATCATGGATTTGCGTACCGGGATATTGAATCATCTTATCGTCGCGCTCGGCGGAAAACCGATCAATTTCTTCGGCTCGAAAGATATCTTTCCGCATCTCTACGTTTGGAGCGGCATCTGGCAGATCGCCGGATACGCCTCGATTATCTATATCGCGGCGCTCTCCGGCGTCAATCCGGAGCTTCAGGAAGCGGCGATTATTGACGGTGCTTCCCGGCTGCAGCGAATCTGGAACGTAGATCTGCCGTCGATTCGTCCGACGATTGTCATGATGCTGATTTTCAACGTCGGCCAAATCATGAACATCGGCTTTGAAAAAGCGTACTTGATGAAAAACTCCGTCAACCAGGCAAACGCGGAAATCATCTCGACTTTCGTTTACGAAATCGGTTTAAAAAACGGCGATTTCAGCTTTTCGACCGCCGTCGGACTTTTTAATTCCGTCGTCAGTCTGATCCTGTTCGTGATCGTCAATGAAATTTCGAAACGCCTGACCGATACGGGCGTTTGGTAGGAGCGGAAAATGTTTGCTCTCGGTAAAAAACGCATGCAGGAAAGCGCCACCGATAAGGTTTTCCTGACGATTATTTATCTTGTTCTGATCCTCGTCGTCCTGATCATCCTCGTTCCGCTCGTCTACGTCGTCAGCGCATCTTTCTCCGATCCGCAGGCCGTCATTTCCGGCGAAATGAAATTATTCCCGGTCCGGCCGACGCTGCGCGGATATGAAGCCGTTTTTAAATATCATAAAATCATGATCGGCTTCCGGAATTCGTTTTTCTATATGTTTGTCGGAACGGCGATCAACCTGATTATGACCATGCTCGCGGCGTACCCGCTTTCCCGACCCGAATTCAAAGCGCGCCGCTTCCTGTCGTTTATTTTCATGTTCGCGATGATTTTCAGCGGCGGGCTGGTTCCGACGTTCATGGTCGTCGAAAAACTGGGAATGATCAATACGGTTTGGGCGATGCTGATCCCGAACGCGCTCTCTATCTGGAATTTAATGCTCTGCCGGAATTACATCACGAACAACATCCCTAACGAGCTGTACGAAGCCGGAATTCTGGAAGGCTGCACGCCTATCAAGTTTTTCACAACCGTCGTCATTCCGCTCTGTAAGCCGATTCTGGCCGTTCTGGCGCTTTATTACGGGATCGGACACTGGAATACATATTTCAGCGCGCTGATCTATCTTAAAGATCCGAATCTCCAACCGCTGCAGATCGCGCTGCGCGAATTGCTCGTCATCAACAAGGTCGATCCGACGCTCGTTACGAACGTTCAGGCGATCGCGGACATGCAGGGATTGACCGACCTGTTGAAATACGCCGTTATCGTCGTGTCGTCGTTGCCGCTGATGCTGATTTACCCATTCGTTCAAAAATACTTCGTCAAAGGCATCATGGTCGGCTCGGTTAAAGGATAATAAAAAACCGGATAGAGTCTTTCTATCCGGGCAACATTGTGTTTCTTATTCGATCGGAATCATATTCTGTAAGAGGCGGAGATCTCTTTCCGCCTCTTATCGTTTTTATTATGCGTCGATCGGCGTAAACGAGACTCGCTCCGCCTCAATCTCAACCTCGATTACGATCGCGATAGGGTCTCCGATCGTTTCGGGAATCCGAATTCCCCAATACGGATCGCCTTCCAGTGTCCTTGTCCAGCGGACCGGAAGCTTCTCGCCGCTGTCGAGGATACGAACCGTGAGCGGCTCATGAGGAATATTCTGAAACGGGAGTTCCTTCCCGGCGTATCGTTTCGGATCCAAAATCGTCAAATAAACGCGATGCGGCTTCTGCGTCATGAAGATACGGTCCGTCTCGTAAATATATTGCGGCGTCGGAACCGACTCGTAATATGCGCTTCCGTTCGCCGCTAAGAACTTTCCTACCTCTTCTAAAATCGCTTTCGACGCCTCCGGAATCCGCCCCGTTCCGTCCGGGCCGACGTTCAGGAGATAATTTCCGCCCCGGCTGATAATCTTTACCAGTTTTTCAATAATCTCCGAAGCCGGACGCCAATTCTGATCCGAGGTCTTAAATCCGAACGATTCGTTCGTCGTCGCCGGAAGTTCCCAATGACGAAAAACCGGGAACGCCGGCAGCTGATTATCCTGCGTCGAAAGATAATCGCCCGCGCCATGACCGATCCGCCCGTTGATAATACAATCCGGCTGTAAATCTTTGACGACCCGGCGCAGCTCCAGACATTGCGCTTCCGTCATCGCCATCGGCGTATCAAACCAAATCATACCGACCGGACCATAGTTCGTCAAAATTTCTTTAACCTGCGGAATACACTTTTCACGGAAGTAACGCTCAAAATTCTTTTTCGAGTTATCGCGGTAGGCAACATACCCGTCCGGATCATCCCAATCCTGCGCCTGCGAATAATATAAACACAGCGTCAGCCCGTATTTTCGGCAGGCTTCGGCTAATTCGGCGACAAAGTCGCGGCGGCAAGGCGATCGTTTCACACTGTTGTAGGAATTACAGGCGGAATCATACAGCGCGAAACCGTCGTGATGCTTCGAGGTCAGGCAGACGTATTTCATTCCCCAACGTTTCGCGTCGCGGACGATCGTTTCGGCGCAGAACTCACGCGGATCGAATTCATCCGCCAACCGCCGATATTCTTCCAGCGGAATATCGGCGTAATTCATAATCCATTCCGCCAAGCCGGGGATAATTTTCCCGCGATATTCGCCGCCCAGAATCGAATACAATCCAAAATGAATAAATAATCCGTATTTCCCGTCGGCAAACCATGCCGGAATCGGAGCCGCTGCATTCAATTTCTCATTTGTCGTCATCATACTTTTCCTTTTTGCTTTGTGATTTTTTCTGTTCGGCCTTGAGAATCTCCATGACCAATTTGACCGTTCCGACGTTATAGTTGCTGAATGCATACAATCCCTCACCTTTGGAATTGACCGCAAGAATAAACGGGCGCCGTTCATCTCCGGCGTTCATTAATCGATGAAGAGCTGATTCGAAAGAAACCTCCTCGGCGCAGGTGAAACTGCCGACAGAGGGAAGCTCGGCTAAAACGCGCTGAAACGTCCGCTGAGTCCGATCCTGAGCCGCGCCGGAAATAAGACGAATCGGCAAATTCAACTCGCGAATTTCATCCGCGGCTTCCAGCAACTCATTGAAAAAATGCTCGGTCGGTTCAGCGCCGATTTCGATAAACGCTAAAACTTCGCCGGCAGGTTCAGAAGCCGGAACGGCCAACGTCGCGCCGCCAGGCGCTTCCAGCAGCGTCGTCGGAAGCGGCGCGTAACGGAATAATGTCGTCATGTCGTCGGCGACAGGGATCGCGACTTTGATCCGCTTATCCGAATCCGCCGCAACCGTCAGGAACGTAAGCGCCGCTTTTACGCTGCCGTCAATCTGACGCGCGGCGGTCACGATACGGTAAACGCCGCGGGAAAGTCCGATCCGCGCTTCGCGCGCTTCTTTCAGATCGGAAAAATTCAACGTTTGGAATCGGTCTTTTTCGAACCGCTGAATCGTCACGTTTTCCCAATAGGTTAAGCCCCGCCGCGAAATACAATCAAGCGTGACTTCCGTCTCGAAAGCGTTGTCTTCCGCGCCGTCCGCGGCGCGCAGCGGATGGAAAGCGCCGTCGTAAAATCCGCGCGGAACGCCGCTGACCGGATCTAAATCCGCCGCGAATCCGAGCGATCGGGCGACGGTTACGAAAGCGATATCCGCCGAGCGGCGATCGGCGATTTTCATTCTTAAAACGTCGATCGCATCAGCAGCCAAATCGCCGTAGCCGCCGCGTTCGTCGATTCGAATCCGATCGATCCAATCTTCATATAACGCTTTGACGGAAAGAAAGGAAATTCCCTGAGCGCGATAAAAAGCCGCGATCCGCTCCCGCTGCGTTACGAGCGTCTCGTTCGCGACGCGCGGCGCGAGCAGGGACGATCGGTAGATTTCATCAGCATACATATAACGATAAGGTTTCGCGCTTCGCAGCGCGTCGCAGAGCGTTTCCGATCGAATATCGACGAGATCTTTTACGCGCAGCGTCGACAAAACATCATACTTTTCATCGGCTGAAAACCCGCTTATTTCAATAAAATTGACGATCTCCTCGAAATTCCCGCGCGCTCCGGATAAAAACGGCTCGAACCGGTCCTGATAATCCGCCGACGAACGGAATGCGCTGAGCCGCGGCGACGCCGTTAACGCCGCTTCGCGCGCTGCCAACGCCGCGGAAGCGCGCTTTATCCGATCCGCATGATCGGGAACCAGCGCCTCCGTCCGATTCAGGAATGCCTGCGATTCAAGCGGCGGGCGCTGAACGATTTCGTAATTCCGCAGCCGGCAGATCGGAACCAGTTCCAATTCGACAGTTCGGTCCTCCGTCAAGTCGACGGCTGCGAATCCGGCTTTAAGCGGCGTTCCGTCCGAATCCGGGATAAGCGCGCTGAGATGAACCGTACCTAAACCGAATTCCGCCGAAGCGAAACCGTTCGAATCCGTCCGAACCGTCAAAATCGGGAAAAGTTCCGCGTAATTAATAATCTCAAAATGCACGCTGACATCCGAAAGCGGTTCGCCGTCCGAACGGACTTGAACGGTCAGGCGGCGCGTCTGAGCGTATTTAGCGGTACGATTGACCAGCGATGAAATTTCGGTTGCGGACGAAACGGTCTCGGAAGCGAAACGCGTACCGAAAGATTTCGCCTGAATCAGGATCGCTTTTGAAGCGGAAGCGGTAAACCACCCCTTATCCAAACGCGGCTCCGGCTCGCAGGCGCCTAAATAAAACCATTCGCCATCGGCGTACGCTTCCGCCCAGGCGTGATTATCGTCGCAATGCGCCCAGCGCGGCGTATAAATTTGCCGGGCCGGTATGCCGACGCTGCGCAACGCGCTGACAAGAAACGTGCTCTCTTCGCCGCAGCGCCCAAAACCGCGCCGATAGGTTGTCAGCGGCGAGGCCGTACGCTCGTCCGTCGCCTGATAAACGACGTTCTCGCCGCACCAATAATTGACCTCAAGGATGATTTCTTTTTTCGTTTTTCCGGCGATGCGACCCTTCAGCGCCTGGTAGAAAAATTCGCGGTTAAATTCAATATTCTCATTATTGACGCGGTAGAACAGCAGGTAACTCAAAAAAATTTCCGCCGGGATCGTCTCGATCAGCGGATCATTTTCCAACAGCGCTAAAGTATGCCGTATCACGCGCAGCACGATCTCGAACGGAACGCTCAGCAGATCCTGAATCGGCATGTTCGTCAAGCAGAATTTCAAACACAGCGCTTCGATTTCCGATAATCCGGTCATCGCGGCCGCAATTTTCCGCTCGAAAGGGAATAAACGCCCGGAGGCGGCGCGGTAGTCCGATTCGATCCGCGCTTTAAGTTCGTCCGTAAAATATTCGTTCATGAAGTTCCAGATATCCTCAAAAGTTTTCAATAATCGCACGAATCGCCCCGCCGACCAGATGACCTAAACGGTCGTAACCCGAAAATTTCAACTCAAAATCATTTTTAGCGTACTCGTTAACATACAACGGATAACGCTCCTGAATCAGCCTGCGTAAAATCGCGAATTTATAGATCAGGCTGCCATACAGGATGACCACCTGCGGGGAATAAGCCATGACGACGAGATTGATCGCCAGCGAAATTCCGGCTACCACACGGTTAATCAATTTGACCGCCCACGGCTCTTTCGCCTGATAAGCGCCGAAAACGGCTTCGATCGTTATGTCAGGATGAATCCCGGCCGCTTCCTGAAGAATCGCCCATTCGGCGATATCCGTTTGGAGACAGCCGAACTGACCGCATTCGCACAAACGTCCGGCCTGATTCGTAACGATATGACCGATTTCTCCGACTGTATTATTCTGTCCGCGATAGATTTCGTTGTCAATAATTACAGCCGCGCCGACGCCGTCGCCGACGTTTAAAACGACCGAATCGGTACAATCGCGCGAAAGCCCAAAGTACATCTCTGCTACCGCCACCGCCTTAATATCGTTCTCGACCAGGAACCGATACCCGGGCATCAACTTCGCCATTTTAGCGGCCAGGTCAATATTCTGCCAACGCAGGACAGACGAAAAACGCACCGTTCCGCCAAGGTCGTCAACAATTCCGGGGACGATAATCGAAACGATCGGGATAATTTCTATTTCGGGACGGCTCGTCAAATAACGGCGTATCTCGCCGCAAATAAACGTCAGGAAATCGTCAACGCCGATATCCGACGCGCGGATTTTCAACTCCTGATAATCTAAGATCGCGCCGCTCGAATCAACAATGCCGAAAGACGTTTCTTCGCGTTCGATATGAATAACCAACGCGCGCAGTACCCGCTCGTTCAGACGTAAATCTTTCGAGGGGCGGCCTAAACTGCCTTGCGATTCCGAATCGACAAGTTGAATCAGGTTACGCTGAATAAATTCGTCGGTGATTCTCGAAACGGAAACAACGCTGAGATCGGTTAAACGCGCCAGTTCGCCTTTCGAAATAGATTGCGCGCGAATAATATGGCTCAGAATTAAACGCGTGTTATACGCCTTCATCGCGTCTTTATCCATCTTCTGCAGTTTGTTCAGCGGTCCCATACGCAACTCCCGATCCAAAGAAATTCCGACTCTATTTTAACATGAGGTAATTTAATAGGGAATAGTCGAACCGCGAAATCCAAACGCCAATCCGCCGAAATCGGATAATCGCGTGAGCCCCAAACCGAGGATAGTCCGCCGGGCGACGGCTCCGGCTTTTTATTTGCCAAACTAAATGGAACCGCTTTTTTACCTGAATAAATACACCGATTTTTAACATATTTCCATTGTTTTTATTTTGACAACTATCGAATTCCTTCAGGATTGGGACCGCTCTATCCGTCACCGCAGCGCCAAAGCTGTCCGGGTGTCATGATATAATTAATAAGTTATGGATAACAATAAACAGCCTCAGAACCGCGCGAAAAGCGGTCTTGAAATCGTCCTCGGCGACTTTCAAAAAGGATTGAACTTCGCGGCGTCAAACCCGGTCTTCCTACTCCCGCCGATCCTGATCGACCTGATCGTTTGGTTCGGGCCGCGAATCAGTTTTCACGACGCGCTGCGCGAACCGCTCGGAACGATTTTCTCGAACGCGCTGAGCCAGCTGCCGGCCGCGCTCCGGCTTGAATACGCGCCGATGTTTCGGGCGGTCTTGGAAGGGCTGCGCTCGTCGAACCTGATCGGAACAATTGCGCTTCTTCCCGGAAGCGTCCCGTTCCTGTTTTCCGGAAATTTGCCCGCAGGCGCGCCGATCCCGGAAATTCAACGGATTGAAATTTCCAGCCTCGCGATTTTTGCGCTGCTGTTTATTTTACTGACGGCGGCCGGATTCGTCTTCGGCCTCTTTTATTATTCGATGCTGACCCGCCGAATCTTAGCGTTCAAGGAAAAATTGACGCTGCCCCGTTTCATGATTCAAATCCGACGCTTCGCTGCGGTCCTGGTATTGCTGGCGCTGGCCGTCGTGTCGATTTCGTTCGCGTTCAGTTTTGCGTTATTAATCCTGCTCCAGATGGGGCAGTTCCTGATATCGATTTTCGCTATGGCGGCCCTGATCGGATTCATTTGGATCGCCGTACCGTTTCTTTTCGTCCCGGCCGGAATTTTTACCGACCTGCCGCTTAAAGACGCGATAGCCGTCAGCCGCAGCATTCCTGCCAACGACATCATCGGGAATGCAAAATTTTGGACGATTACGTTCGTTATTACGATCGGATTGCGAAATATCTGGCGAATTCCCGAATCGGACTCATGGATGACGCTCGTCGGGATCTTCGGTTCGGCTTTTATCACGGTAGCGATCTACGCGGCATATTTATACCGCTATAAAACCCAGCTTATCAGCACGCTTAAGATCAGGCATTTTTTATCGGGAATTCAACTAAGGGAAGGAACGAATGGAAAACAATCAAACGGCCAATAATTACGACGCAACCCAAATTCAAGTTCTGGAAGGTTTAGCGGCCGTCCGGAAACGACCCGGCATGTACGTCGGCGGAACGGATACGAAAGCGCTCCATCATCTCGTTTTTGAAGTCGTCGATAACGCGATCGACGAGGCGTTGGCAGGTTTTTGCGATGAAATTACCGTAACGCTGCATGACGACGCCAGCATCACGATCCTCGACAACGGACGCGGCATCCCAACCGATATCCATCCGGCGAAAGGAATTTCCGCGTTGGAAGTCGTTCTGACGACCCTTCACGCCGGCGGTAAATTCGGCGGCGGTTCCTATAAAGTTTCCGGAGGTCTGCATGGCGTCGGGTCCTCCGCCGTAAACGCGCTGTCTGAATGGATGGAAGCGCGGGTTTACCGCGGCGGCGAGATTTTCTATCAACGCTACGAACAGGGAATTCCGAAGGACCGCGTTAAAGTGATCGGGAAATGTCCCGAATCCCAGACAGGGACCGAAATTACTTTCCGATTCGACCGCTCGATTTTTGTCGATGAGCATAGCTTCAAATACGAAATCTTATTTAACCGGTTCCGCGAGATGGCGTTCGTCACGAAACAAACGAAAATCCGTCTCCGCGACGAAACAACCGGGCGCAACGACACTTTCTACTTTCAGGGCGGCATCGCGACCTTCGTCCATTATCTGAACCGCAACAAGAAAGCGCTCCACCCGATCGTCGCGGCGGACAAAACGATCAACGACATCGGGATTGAAGTCGCCTTCCAATATACGGACGACTACTCGGAATCAATTTTTACTTTCGCCAATACGATTAATACTCATGACGGCGGGACGCATTTAACCGGCCTGCGCACCGGGATAACGCGCGTCATCAACGATTACGCGCGCTCCGCCAACCTCCTGAAGGACGGCGAGAATAATTTCACCGGCGAAGATACGCGCGAAGGGCTGACCGCGATTATCAACGTCAAACATCCCGACCCGCAATTCGAAAGCCAGACGAAAGTCAAGCTCATGAATACGGAAGTCGCTACCTACGCGCAGCAGGTCATCGTCGAAGTTTTCAAAGACTACCTGGAACATAATCCGTCGGTCGGGAAAGCGATCGTGGCCAAATGCCAGGTCAGCACGCGCGCCCGCGAAGCGGCCCGAAAAGCGCGCGAAACGATTATCCGCAAGTCCGTTTTGGAATCGCTGACGCTCCCGGGAAAACTTGCCGACTGCTCCAGCCGCGACGCGACCAAAACCGAACTCTTTATCGTCGAAGGAGATTCCGCCGGCGGCTCCGCCAAACAGGGGCGCGACCGCAACTTCCAGGCGATCTTACCGCTGCGCGGCAAGATCCTCAATATCGAACGCTCAACGCTCGATAAAATCCTCGGAAATAACGAAATCAAATCGCTGATTTCAGCGATCGGAACCGGAATCAACGAAAATTTTAATCTCAAAGGACTCCGCTACGGAAAAATTATTATCATGACCGATGCCGACGTTGACGGCAGCCACATCCGCACGCTGCTGCTGACGTTTTTCTTTCGCTTCATGCCGGAATTGATCGACGAAGGGCATCTTTTTATCGCGCAGCCGCCGCTTTTCCGTATCAGTCACGGCAAGAACACGATTCATTACGCTTATACGGACACGCAGCGGGATCAGATTCTCGCCGATTTAGGGAAATCCGCCGCCGCCGCGACGATTACCCGATATAAAGGATTGGGCGAAATGAACGCTTCGCTGCTTTGGGAAACGACGATGGACCCGGCGATTCGAACGCTTTACCGCGTCAAAGTCGACGATTCGGTAACCGCTTCAAAGACGTTCGATATGCTGATGGGTTCCGAAGTTCCCCCGCGAACGCGATTTATTCAGACGCACGCCCACGAAGTCCGAAATCTCGACATCTGACGGGCAATCGGGCAGCGACGCCGGCAGGATTGTCATCAGTTTCCGCATTCCGGCTGAAACGCTGTATAATATAACCGTTATTCAATAAGAAACGCGACGAGCGGGACAACGCGTTCTTACGCCCGAACAGAGAGACCGAAAATAACCGCTGAGAAAGGTCCGGGACGAGGAACGAAAACCACCCGTGAGCAGACGTTGAAAACTGATAAAACGTCCGGAACGCTCCCGATATCGAGCGAATAAGCGGTCAAGACGAATCAAACGGCTTGGCAAGCTGGGTGGAACCACGAGAAATAAAGACTCGTCCCGGTATCGGGACGAGTCTTTTTATCAAATCGGATCGAACAAAGAAATGTTTTGGAGGAAAAATGGCTCTTAAAATCAAAGAAAATTACGCCGAGAGCGAGCTATATAAAATTCGCCACTCCGCGGCTCATGTCATGGCGGAAGCCGTCTTGCGTAAATTCCCGAAAGGGAAAGTCGCGATCGGACCGCCGATCGCGGACGGATTTTATTATGACTTCGACCTTCCGCGCGCGCTGACGCCGGAAGACCTGGAAGATATCGAAGCCGACATGAAGAAAATCATCGCGGAAAAGCACCCGTTTATCCGCGTCGAACGCAGCGCTGAAGAAGCCAAACAGATTTTCGCCGATCAGCCGTTTAAGATCGAATTGATCGAAGGGCTGGAAAAAGGCGGCGTCGACGAATACGGCGAAGCGACCGATGAAAAACAGGTTATTTCAACTTATCAGGTCGATAAGTTCCTCGACCTCTGCCGCGGACCGCACGTCGAAAATACGTCCCAGATCAACCCGAAAGCGATTAAGCTGCTCAACGTTTCCGGCGCGTATTGGCGCGGTGACGAGAAACGCCCAATGCTTCAGCGTATCTACGGAACGGCTTGGAAGACCAAGGACGAACTCGACGATTATCTTCACCGTCAGGAAGAAGCCAAACGGCGCGACCATCGTAAATTAGGCAAAGAACTCGATCTTTTCAGTATCAGCGACGAAATCGGTTCCGGCTTGATCCTCTGGCATCCGAAAGGCGCAAAGATCCGGAAATTGATCGAGAATTTCTGGTCCGAAGAACATGAGAAATCGGGATATGAATTCGTCGTCACGCCGCATATCGGAAAATCCCAGCTTTGGGAAACGTCCGGACATCTCGGCTTTTATAACGAAAATATGTACGCGCCGATCGATATCGACGGGAATCAATATTATATCAAACCGATGAATTGCCCGTTCCATACGTATATCTATAAATCCGGGCTGCGGTCTTACCGCGACTTGCCGATTCGCTACGCGGAAGAAGGGACGGTTTACCGATTCGAACGCAGCGGCGTTCTTCATGGATTAACCCGCGTCCGCGGTTTTACTCAGGACGACGCTCACCACTTCTGCCGCCCGGATCAGATGCCGGCTGAAATCGATTTCGTCGTCGAATTTTCGATCAGCCTGCTAAAAGCGTTCGGATTCAACCAATTCCAGGCATATTTATCGACAAAGCCGAAAAAATCCGTCGGCGATCCGGAACGCTGGAAGGCGGCGGAAGAAGCGCTCCGCCAGTCGCTCGACCGCCACAATTTGGACTATGAAGTCGACGACGGCGGCGGCGCGTTCTACGGACCGAAGATCGACTTCAAGATCAGCGACGCGATCGGACGCGAATGGCAGCTGACGACAATTCAATTCGACTTTAACCTGCCCGAACGCTTCGATATCAGCTACATTGCGGAAGACGGTCAACCGACCCGCCCGTACATGATTCATCGCGCGCTTCTCGGTTCGCTCGAACGCTTCTTCGGCATCCTGATCGAACATTACGCGGGCGCATTCCCCGCCTGGTTGGCGCCAGTTCAAGCCGAAATTATCCCGATCGCCGACCGCCATATCGAAGCTTCGCATGCCGTCGCCGCCAAACTGCGCGAAGCCGGGCTGCGCGTCCATGTCGACGCCCGCTCCGACCGCATGAACGCCAAGATCCGCGACGCGCAGAATCAGAAAATCCCTTACATGCTCGTTTTGGGCGATAAGGAAATCGAAGCCGGCGCGGTTGCGCTCCGTAAACGCAGCGGGGAAAACCTCGGCGCGATTCCGGTTGACGAGTTTATCGCGCTGGCGAAAAAAGAAGTCGCCGAGAAAATCTAAGCCGGAAAAGATCGCCTTTAGGATATAAATAGGGCGATTAAAAGATAAAAAACGGCTGCGGGAAAAATTTTTCCCGCAGCCGTTTTATCAAAGATCTCGATCTCTTAAACGAAAGCAAGATACCGTTACTTCCGTTCCTCCCGCGCCGGCTCGGGCAGCGTCTGGCCCATATACCGACTCGAACGCATCGAGTAATCCCGTTCCGGGAATTCAATCAACCGGCTGAATTGGATTTGAACCACGCGCGCCCCCGGTAAAAGGATCACGTCGTGTTTCCCTTCATTCTTCAATTCAAGCGTAATCGTACCCGAAAAACCGGCGTCGATAACCCCCGCCATCATGTGATTAATAAATACCCGCCCTAAACTCGATTTCGTGTAAACCTGACCGCAAACGTCCTTCGGCATGACAATATATTCGCGCGACGAACCCAAAATCACATCGCCGGGACGCAATAAAATCCCCGATTCCGGAATCTCGCACAATTCCCAGAAAAGATCGGATTGATGTTTCCGTCCGAAAACGATCGCGCCGTCATTTTCAAGCGGCCAGCGGACCATGCGGCCTAACGTCAGATCCAACGTATTCGGGTTCACTTGGCGCCGAACCGTTTCAGGATCGGTATCCGACAGATTAAAGTCGATCATGCCGTTTTGAATCAAGTCCCATATCGTCGCGTCATTCAGTACGCTCATCCGTCCGTCCTCTTTTCCGCAATTTTCTCCAGCCAGCGCTCATAATAGCCGCAGCTGGTAAATTCATGGCAGCCGCCGCGGTACACGCAATCCGGAACAAGATAATCCCTGTAAATCGGATCGCAGGCGCAGACCGCCGTTTTAACATCCTCCATCGTCTTACGCGTCGCCGGGTCAGCCTTAAAGCACAGCCGCTTGCGCGCCATGTTGATCAGCGTCTGCAAATTCAGGTCCATGACGTGATTTACCGGCGCGTCCTGACGAACGGCGGCTCGGTCCGGGTTGGAGCGCTGACTCTTGACATAATGTTCGACGCCGAATTTGTGCCGAACAAGATGAACGCTGGCGAAATACGGGACGCCCCAAAGCGCGATCGTAAACGGCAGCGTTCGAGCAGGAGAATGTTCGGAGGCGATTAACTTACGGCGCCATGATTCGGACGGAATCGCAAATTTTTCAGAACCTTGCGTAATTCGAGCCAGAAATAAGCATCTTGACCAGTCTTCTTCGCTCGGATAGCGGATGATTTCAATTTCCACCGGCGGGCTCCTTTCGGTTTTTCGAAGAAATCGTATTTATTATAGCAACAGATCCGAGCCGCGGCAAAACGGATCGGAAACTGATTCCCGCCTCGATCCGGCAGAAGAAAACGTTATCATTCATCGCGAGACCCCGTCCAATTCCGTTTATAATAAATTTGAACCATAACGAAAAAAATGAGGAAAAATGAGCCAAGGGACCGAATCAGTCACCAACCAGACGCCGATTTCAAAACAACTGCGCGATATGTTCCTGCTTCTGAAGCCGCATCGTCTCCAATACGTCTTCGCGCTGTTCCTGCGCCTGATGGCCAACGTATTTTATACCGCGTTAGTCCTGATTATCGGAAAATTCGTCGATACGCTGATGAGTCCGGCGGAAAATCCGCAAACGCATTTTTTCGTTCTTAAATTAATCGCCGTGATCACGCTGCAAATGCTCTGCACCTATTACGGAATGACTCAGGGAGCCGTCGTCGGAGAGAAAATCGACCGCTCTTTGCGCAATCTGTTTTTCGATCGGACCCAACGGTTATCCATGGCGTTTCACGCCGAGTCGAATACCGGGGACCTGATCCAACGCGCAACGTCGGATATTGACGAAGGACGGCGCTTCTTCGCCGATCATCTCACCGGCATCGCGCGCGTCGTATTTCAATATACGACCAATATCTACGCGCTCTGGCGGATTAATCCGACGATCGCGCTGATTTCGCTGATCGTCGGCCCGATTATTCTCTGGTTCGCGATTTTTACGCTTAAGAAAGTCAATTGGGTTTACGAAGAATACCAAAACCGCGAGGCGCTGATCACGTCGGACGTTCAGGAAAACCTGACGGGAATCCGCGTTATTAAGGCGTTCAACCGCCAGGAATACGAATACGCAAAATTTCGCGGCTTGCTCGAAGATAAATATAAATCCGGATACGGCGTCGTCATCGCCGAAACCGTCTTTTGGGGCGGGACCGATGTTCTTTGCAGTATCCAGATCCTTGTCAGCCTGATTTTCGGCGGGACGCTGGCGATCCGCGGCGAAATCAGCGTCGGCGACTTCATCGCCGCCATGGCCTGCGTCAACCTGATCGTTTGGCCGATCCGTACCATGGGCCAACTGATCGTTCGCGCCTCCCGCGCGATGGTCAGCATGCAGCGCGTCATCACAGTGATCGAAAAAACGGAGGAGCCGCTCGACGAAGGGGACCTCGTTCCTCCCTCGACGCCGCCGCTCGGGAAGATCGAATTCCAAAACGTTACGTTCGCTTATCCGGGAAACGAACCGATCCTAAAAAATATCACGTTTACCGTCGAAGCGGGTCAAACGGTCGGCATCCTTGGACTGACCGGATCGGGGAAAACGACGCTGTTCAACCTTTTGCTCCGGTATTATGATTGTCAGGAGGGCCAGATCCGCCTCGACGGCGTCGATCTGGCGCGCATCCCGCGCAGTTATCTGCGCCGCGAGATCGCCGTCGTCGATCAGGAGCCCTTCCTTTTCGGACGGACGATCACGGAGAATATCGCGCTCGGGACGGAGCGTCCGGTCGATAGGGAAGAAATCGAAGCCGCCGCTCAGATTGCCGCCGTTCATGACGCTGTCAGCGAATTTGAAAACGGCTATGAAACGATGGTCGGAGAACGCGGCGTCACCCTTTCCGGGGGTCAAAAACAACGGCTGACGATCGCGCGCGCCCTGCTGCGCGATCCGCAGATCATCCTATTCGACGACGCCACGTCGGCGATCGACGCGACGACCGAAAACCGGATCAACGAAGCGCTGGCGCGATCGACGAAAAAGAAAACGATCCTGAGCGTAACTCACCGCGTTCAATCCGTTTTCTCAGCCGACTTGATTCTCGTCATGAAAAACGGACGCCTGATTCAACAGGGAACGCACCAAACATTAGCGCGGACGCCGGGATTATATCAGGACATGGTCAACATCCAAGCGCAAATCGAAAACGAACTCGCGGATGAACTTACAAGGGAACGTCAAGAATGAGCGAAACTGTTATGAACCGATCCGACGCCGTCAACGAAGAATCAAAAAACGTCCTTTGGCGAATCCTCCTGATCGTCCGGCCCTATTGGGGCATCCTCATTGTCACAGTGATTTTAAATCTCGTGGCGTCGGTTCTCGACAACCTGATTACGTATATCAACCAACTGATCACGGACGAAGCCGTTATTCCCGGCGATATCGATAAACTCTGGCACTATTTCATCATTCTGACCGCTGTAATCGTTCTTTTAGTCGTCGTCGTTTTCTTTTCGGTCATCTTTGTCGGGAAATGCTCGCTTGAAATGGAGAAAGCAATGCGCGCTTCGGCCTTCCGGCATCTGCACACGCTGCAGCTCTCCTATTTTTCACGATCTCCGGTCGGCTGGATCCTCTCCCGGATCACGTCCGATACGACGCGGATCACCGACGTTCTGACTTGGGGCGTATTTGACGGGACATTCGCCATGATTCACGTCGCCGTCATTCTCGGATTCATGTTCGCCGTCAATCGGAAGTTGGCGCTGATCGCGTTGGCAATGATCCCGTTCCAAGTTCTCGTCTCATGGGAGATCCGGAAGCGGATTCTCCGGGATCAGCGCGAAACCCGAAAACAGAACTCGATCATGACCGCGTCGCTCAACGAAAATCTGACCGGGATCCGCGTCGTCAAAGCGCTGCGGCGCGAAACGCCGAATTTACGCGATTTCGAAAAAATTACCGAAGCGAAATTTCATGCGTCCTTCTCCGCGACGCGCTGGAACGCGATCCTGAACCCTTTCATCCAATTCCTGCTCTTTTTAACGCTGTCGCTCGTCCTCTGGGGAAGTAAGACCCAGTTTGAAATCGGCGGGCTGACGATCGGCGGAATCAAATCGTTCATCTCGTATTTCACGGCGCTCCAGTGGCCGATTCAGGAACTGACGCGCGTTTTCGGCGAAGCGCAGCAGGCGATCGCGTCGGGAGAGCGCTATTTATCGCTGATGGATACCGAAGCCACGATCGTTAACCGCCCCGGCGCGGAAGCGATCGACTCGCTCAAAAAAGAAATTGAATTCAAGAACGTTTCGTTCCGCTATGACGACGGCGACCAATCCATGGTCCTGAAGAACGTCGATCTTAGCGCGAAACCCGGCGAAGTCGTCGCGCTCGTCGGCTCCACCGGCGGCGGGAAAACGACGCTCGTCAACCTGTTAGCGCGCTTTTACGAACCGACCGCCGGCGTAATCACGATCGGGGGACGCGATTACCGCGATTTCGAACTCTCCTCCTACCAGTCTAAACTCGGGATCGTCCTCCAAACGCCCCACCTCTTTTCCGGCACGGTTTACGACAATATCCGTTACGGGAAACTCGACGCGAGCGAAACCGAAGTTGAAGCCGCCGCGATTCAAGCCGGCGCAGACGAATTCATCCGCGCGTTCCCGAACGGCTACAAGGAAGAGGTCGGAGAAGGCGGGAACCTTCTTTCCGTCGGCCAGAAGCAGTTAATCAGTATCGCGCGCGCGATCCTCTCCGATCCGGACTTGTTTATCCTCGACGAAGCGACCAGCTCGGTCGATACGCTGACCGAAAAAACGATTACCGCCAGCCTCGAAAAACTGATGGCCGGACGGACCTCGTTCATCATCGCGCACCGATTATCGACCGTCAAGCGCGCCGATCGGATCGCCGTCATCGAGAACGGCGAAATCGTCGAAACCGGAAGCCACCGCGAACTGCTCAAAAAGCGCGGGCGATACTTTGAACTCTATTCGCAGCAGTTCCGTCTCGAACGCGAATCGAGCATGATGCAGTCGATCGAACGCTCC
>JASBYO010000003.1 GCA_029983925.1 Flexilinea sp. | reverse complement strand
TACCGCTCTACCGCTATATCGGCGGCGTCTGGGCGCATACGCTCCCGGTTCCGATGATGAATATCCTCAACGGCGGCGCGCACACCGGTTGGCAATCGACCGACTTCCAGGAATTCATGGTCATGCCTTTCGGCGCGGAATCCTTTGCCGAAGGTTTACGCTGGGGCGCGGAAATTTATCATAAACTCAAGGCCGTCCTCAAGAACCGCGGCTATACGACGCTCGTCGGCGACGAAGGCGGATACGCCCCGGCGCTGAAAACGAACGAAGAAGCCGTCGAAGTTATCCTCGAAGCGATCGAAAAGGCCGGGTATAAGGCCGGCGTTGACGTCGCGATCGCGCTCGACCCCGCCAGTTCGGAACTCTACGACGAAGAAACGAAACGCTATAATCTGCGCAAGGAAGGCAAAATGCTGACCAGCGACGAGATGGTCGGATTCTGGACGAATTGGATCGACAAGTATCCGATCGTTTCGATCGAAGACGGCTTAGCGCAGGATGACTGGGACGGATGGAAAAAACTGGTCGCCGAAGCCGGGAACCGGCTCCAAATCGTCGGCGACGATCTCCTCGTTACCAACCCGGAACGCGTTCGCCGCGCGATCAAGGAAGAAGCCGCCAACGCGCTTCTCGTCAAGTTCAATCAGATCGGATCCCTGACCGAAACGATTGAAGCTGTTGAAACCTGCCAGCGCAACGGATGGCGCGCGGTCACGTCGCACCGCTCGGGCGAAACCGAAGACAGCACCATCGCCGATCTTTCAGTTGCGCTAAACATGGGTCAGATTAAGACCGGAGCACCGGCTCGTTCCGACCGCGTCGCGAAATACAATCAGCTCCTCCGCATTGAGGAAGAACTCGGCGATGCCGCCGTTTACGCCGGCTGGAACGCGCTCGCTTTCCGCGCCAATAAATAACCGCTTAAATTCAAAAATCCCTCCCGCGCGGAGGGATTTTTTATACCCGGGCAACCATCACCCTGACAGGCGCGGCAGCGTCGGAAGCTGATAAAATTATTAAATGAAAGATTCGTTCGGAAGGAGCCAGAAACTGATGGATATTGAAAAATTGATTAAGGAAATTCGGGACGCCGTTATCGAGGGGAGCGAACGGATCGCGAATTCGATTCTCGAAAGCGAAACGTTCGACAAGTATCGGAATTCTCCGGATAAAATCGGCGCCTTTTTCGACGAAATGTCCGAAAATATCGTTCATATAAGCGACAATATCGCGATCTGGTTTGACAAAACGAAAGAAAGCGCCGAGCCGGTCGTCCGCCGGACGAAAGCCGCGATCTACGAAAGAATTTACGCCGAATACCGGAAGGCGGGAACGCCGTACGGCGATAATCATGAAGGATTCATGAAATGGGTTGATCAGAACGCGTCCGATATTCGGACAAGCGTTGAGAAAGGGCTCGACAAGAGCCGCGAAACAATCCTCGACGTCGCGAACCGCGCCAAATCGACGATCGATTCCGCGCTTCAGCCGAAAGATAAAGATGAGGACGATCCGGAGATCGACAGCGCTGTCATCGAACAAGTCATCGACCGGGTTATCAGCGAACAGCAAAGCGACGCGCAGAAAAAAGAGCGCGAAGCCTGAAGCTGCAAAGCGCAAAAGTTTATATAAAAAAGACTTTCGAGAATATGAACCGCCCCTCTTTATCAGGGGTTATCCGACTTCGGAAATGCGGTTCAAATATCGGAAAGTCTTTTTCTTTCGGGAAAAATTTTATTCGAAAATCGGCTTTGCGAACACGGCGCGGCGATGGCTGTAACCGCCGTCAACCGTTTCATTCTCACACGTGACCAGAACGATCGAACCCGGATTCGCGATCGAGAGCGATTCGATCGTCCCGAATTCATCCGGCTGCACAAGCATATTTTCATAAACTTCGAACATCAGCAGCGTCTCGTCAGCTTTATGGACAAAAATCCGATCTCCGACTTCTAACAGGCCGATCGTCAGGAATGGGCCGGTATCGTCTGAACCTAAATGATTATGACCCGCCAAAATCGAAACGCCTTCACCGGGAAGATCGAACCCTTCCAAAACGCCGGCTTCATCGCGCAGGCGCCGGACGTCCCAAGTATTCCCGGCAAACGGGACGACGACGATATTCGCCTTAACGCCATACGCGGGCAATTCGAGAACCATCCCGACCGGATCAAGTCGCTCAACCGGTTCATCTCCTTTCAGCCGCAGTCCCGTTTCCGGCAGGCGCACATCGAATCCGTCCCAATCCTGATTCGCCGGCGGATTGGGTATCGGTAATATTTGTTTCGCGGCCGGCGTCGGCAGCGCGAACGGAACCGCTTCGACGTTGGCAGAAGCGCGCTCGCCAACGCCGGTTGTCAGATCCAAACCGGTTTCAGCCGCCGCAATCGCCGTATCGGGCGCGATCGATTCCGATTCAGCCGCAGCCTCTCCGATCGAATCCATTTCAGGATTCATCTCAACCGCCGCGCCCGCCTCAAACGGGTTATCGGCGGGAGAATCGATCGCCACAGCGTCCGCTGACGCTTCTTCCGACTGAACAGCCACAGCTTCTCCGATCGAACCCATTTCAGGATTCATCTCAACCGCCGCATCCGTCTCAAACGGGTTATCGGCGGGAGGATCGATCGCCACAGCGTCCGCCGACGCTTCTTCCGGCTGTCCAGCCGGAGTCTCTGCAGCCGTATCAAACGCAGGCGCAATTTCTTCCGCCGTCACGGCCGGGGCGGCAACGGGCAGAGGGGCCGCGGCGTTCGTTTCGACACGGCGGATAATCAACCGCGTTTCCTCGCCGTCCGGCGTAAAAAACCCGTCTAAAACACGCGATTGCGGCCGGCTCGCGATATCATCCGGATCAACCGCGCCAGTCGGTACCGTTTTCCCGCCGTTCAGCAGCACCGGATCGCTTCGATCGCCGTCCGATCGGACCGGAAAGAATTGAACCGCGTCGGCGCGGATCGCTTCCGCTCGGTCCGCGTTTGGCTGGGCCGCCGCGGCTTCCGGAAATGATTCCGCCACCGTGACCGGCACATCCGCCGAACCGTCAGACCAAATCGGAACCAACCGCAGCGATCGCTGCATCACGACCGTATCGCCGAATGAAAATTCACGATCGCCACCGGACTCGCGCCATCCGACCAATTCATACCCGGGACGTACCAACGGATCCGGATTCCCCGACGCGTCAATCCCGAAATTTCCGAGGATAATCGCCGAATCGCCCGCCTGATACGATTCCCAGTCCTCGACAGATGTCCCGCTCGCCGCGCCTTCGCCCGAATATTGGATCGTTAGCCCTTTCAGCGCGGCCGCGTCGGAAACCGTCACCTTCGTATCGGCGTAAACAGGAAGGTAATAACGGCTGTCGTCAGCTTCGACCGAAACGCGCAGCGTATACGTCCCGACTTCGATAAACGCGCCCTGCTGACAGCTGTCGAACGTTACCCCGTCCGCCGAACAGGCGTAGATCAGTTTCGCGTCCGTCAAAGGCTCTTTGGCGGTACCGTTGACCAGTTGAACCTCAATATCGAAGTAGTTCCCGACCGCGTTAAGCCAGTCGCCGCTCCCGTCATAGACGATCGGGGCTTTCTGGTCAGATAGCTTCAGCTCCGTTTCGCAATAGCTGACCGCGGTGCACTTCACTTTAGATTCAGCGCCGGCATCCGCCGTTCCGAGGCTGAAACAAGCCAAAAATATTAACCATCCAATCAGAATTCGTTTCATCGTATTTTCCCTCCCGAACCGCCGCCACGGTTAAAACCGCGGAAAATTTTTCACGTTCGATATCCATGATAGAAAAGTGCAAAAGATATGCCATTTTGGTTCCGGTTGAAAGGAAAGAGGGAATCGGCCCGCGCCGCGGCGAACCGATCCGAACGTTCCGGCAGCTCAGGATTCGCCTAAGAACCGGTAAACGACGCGCAGCAGCTCGTCGCGATCCACCGCGTTTTCGTCTTTAAGCGCGCGCATGACCTGAACAGCGTTCAGCGCCGACTGGCTCGCGCGCAGATTATCGCCGGCGTTGATATCCGACCCGATGAGCCGAATTTCTACGTTCGGATCGAGACGGCGATCGACGATCGCGGCGCGTCCGACAACCAGCAGCAGCAATTCGCGCATCTGCGCCAGGAAAAACTGCTGCCGCTGCTCAAAACCGCGATACGCCGAACCGCCAGACGCTTCCGCCGACGCTTTATTTTCCGATTCCGGCTCGGCTAAGAAATGAAGCGGAACGCCGGCTCCGACCGCGATCATCTTTTTCAAAGCGATCCCATCCTCGCCGGCCTCGTGGCTTTCCAATTTCGGCGCTAAAACAGCCCATTCCTCATTTTCGGTCGTAACCAGAATCGAACCGGGCGTCGGCGGCCGCATGTTGAGCGCCTTTTGACGCTGTACCCGCTGCGATTCGCTGCTCAGGCGCGACTTAACGACGAATAGGAAGCTGTTCCGATACCGGTTCAGCCGGGCGCGGTCCTCAAGCCAGGAAGAATAGCGGCGAAGCCATTTCAAAACCGGCGCCAGATCCGAACTGCCCCAAGCTGTCCCGATCGGACGGTTGATCGCGACATGAAAGATCGCGTCTTCCAGCGCGGGCTGCAGCCGGTCCGCCGCCGGTATCCGCTCCGTCCGATATCCGGCCGGATCGTTAAAAATTCCGCTCGCGGAACGAATCTCGAATTCGAGCGTCGTTTCGGCGTCAAGCGGCGCAGTCGTTATCCGCGCGACAGACGACGCGGGAAGCGCGCGCAGATACGTCATCCCGGATGCGTCCGTCGTTAGCCTCAGGAAAAGGTTCCCGCTCCGCGTCAGCTCGTCCGACCATTCCGGAATACGCTGATCGAGCTGATTCAGCGGATGGTTCCAGAAACGATCGAGAAAACGGTTCGTTTCCATATCGGCGCAGTGAAACTGAATCCCGCGTCCGACGATATATTGCGTCGTCAGCGAAACGATCCGCCGCGCCAACGGGTTTTCACGCCAAACGCGCAGCGTCTCAGCATAATCCTCGGCGACGCCCCAACACGCCGAAGAGATCCGCGGATCGGATCCCGAACGCGGTATAAACGATTCGTCTTCCGATAATTCCGCGAATTCCGCGCGCCGCGCTTCGCCGGTAATCCGATCGGCGAAACGGCGCCAAATTGATTGATTTTTCATGATTCCTCCGCGCAGCTTTTTCAGCATCTTAGCCCAAATTCATCCGGATTTCACCTATGAATATTCATAGCCGCGCAACCGAACCCGCGAATCCGCGTACATCAGATTAAAGAAAAAAACATGAATCCGTCTATCGTGAAACGGAGAAACGACAGGAGAAACATCATGGAAGTTAAACGCTTATACCGAGACACGCAAAACGAGATGATCGCCGGCGTTTGCGCCGGAATCGGAGAATATTTCAACATCGATCCGACCATCGTCAGACTGGTCGCCGTCCTCGCCGCCTTATCAAGCGGCTGTTTTCCCGGATTAATCGTTTATTTTGTCCTCTTAGCGGTTATCCCGGTAAAACCGTCCGCTTAGCCGCCGCGCCGTTAGTAAGGCGGTACCGCGCGATTTTCCGTCATCCAGTCTTTAGCGTAGTCAACCAACATCCGCAGCGGAATCAGTTTCGTCTTCGCCGCGCCGATCGTTCCCGAAACGACGTAATCGGTTTCCGATTCGAAATCGCGGCCGATCGTCTCGAAATCGTCCGAATTCCAGGCCGGTTCGTCGAACCAGACCCACTCCCGCTTTCCGCCGCGGATCATCGCCGCGCCCGACCGCGTCGATTTCGTCCGCGCTGAAAGGACTTCGGATAAATGCAGCGCGCTGCACCGGTCGTAAGAAACGCCGATCAGCAGGATCCTTGCGTTCAGGCGGTACAGCGCGCCTAACGGGCTGTCCATTCCGAACGCCGGTGTCAAAACGTGCGTTTCCAATATCTGACTGCTGTATTTTCCGTTCGCGGCGAAGGAAACCTGCGGATGATCCGATCGGCGCGTCTTCGGAAAGGTTCGAAACAATTCGGCGATCCGTCCGACGCCGAAACTCGGCGTGATATTCTTATCGTAAGCCGGCATCCGGCGGCAGATCGTCTCGAACCAATCGTTCGGGACCGGAGGGTTCCGCCATTCTCCCGGATCGCTGTTGTCGGTCGTAAACGACGGCATGACGATCGTACCGCTCCCTTCGACGGCCGCCAGCAGCGCCTCGATAACCGTCCGTTCCGCGCCGATTGTCCAGCCAATCTGCGATAAAGACGCGTGAACGATGACCGTGTCGCCGCTTTCCAAACCGATCGACTTCAATCCGGTTTGCAAGCCTTCGAGCGTGTTCGGGTATTCCGTCGCGTCGATAACTTTTTTAACCTTGCTCATGGTACGATCCTTGCCGCGCTCATCAGCCGCCCTTATCCATAAAAAGAAGCTCCTCAACCCGGAGCCTCCGAATCAGCTTCATTAAATTCCTCAAACCGATTAACCTTGCGAAAAGACGAAATAAAGAATATCGGTAAACTCGCAGGATTGACCGTATTCAAAATTCGTTCCGGAGAAAACGCTGAGGCCCGCGTCGCCTTCCATGATCCAAGTCGCGTCCTGGACCGTTCCTAAAACGCGGCCGTTATACATGACGGTCATTTTCGCGCCGGTCGCGATCAGCGCTAATTCCGCCTGACCCTCAACCGACCAACTCGCGTAAGAATAATTCGCGATCGGAACTTCGCTGCCGTTGCGGACTCCTTTCAGATAAACGGTCCCGTCCAACGCCATCATTAATTGCACGTAATTATACGCGTCGCGCGCCCGGATCATGAACCCGCAGCCGGCTTTCGCGAAATCCGGACGTTCGTAGGCTGATTTGAAATGAATCTTGGCCTGAAGAAGAACGTCTTCGGCGGGATGGTTAAAATTTTCCTGCGTGAAATAGCCGAGGTTAGCTAACGTCAGCGTCATATCCCCGATCGGAAAAACCTGGCCGTCCGTATGGTCGATTCGTCCCTTGAGCGACAGCATTCTTAAAGAACGCGCGATCCCGTCCGGAACGCCGCTGGCCAGCCGGACCGTTCCGGACGACCGTTCGGGCGAGACCTCTACGCGCAGCCGGCTGATATCGATCGTCGTCAGTTTGTCGCTGATTGGCTGCGCAAAGAAGCCGACGTAACCGTCCGTATCGCCGACTTTATACGTGTCGACGACCTCGCCGCCGATCGAAAAGTCAGCCCAACCTTCCCGGATAAGGATCCCGGCCGAGATCAGCTCGCCCGGATCGACAGAAGTAAACGGCGTAAACGGAATCAGCTCGGTCCAATTCCCGGCCGAATTCTGATAAAGCGCGTACGTCCGGTCGGAACAGATCAGGAAATCAAAAAACGACCCGCCCTTTTCGGCAAAAGTAATCCCCGAACAAACGTAAGGATCGAAAGCCGGCATACGGACAGCGGTTTCGATCCGCGTCCGATAACCGATCGGGATAACGAAATTCGGAAGCGTCGTAACGTTATATTTCCCTTCGGATGATTGCATCGTTAAACGATAAACGCCGTCCGTGACGCTGCGGTTAATCATGAAGCCGCCTTCAAGCGCGTCTCCGAGCGGAAGGCGGAACTCCTCCGGATTGGCAATCGAATCCTCGAAAATCATAACCCAGACTTCATCCGGATCCGCCGGCGGTTCGCCGCTCGCGTCGACATTCACGGTCCGAATCAAGATTATCATCGCCAAAACGAACGCGATCCATCCAATTTCTTTTATTCGCCTCACGTCTTTCCTACTTTCTTCAGCACGTTTTTCGCTGGTCTCATTATAAAACACTGACGGGATCCATTTCAAAGCGCGCATGACCGAAATCGAATCCTTTCAGAGCCTCGGCGATACGGACGCCGCGCAGCAGTACCTGCCAACGATAGCAACCGTTCAGCCGGGTATAAAAACAGGGCGCCGGCCCGATCATGCGTATCGCCCGCTTTCCGCGCAGCACCGAACGGATCTTTTCGGCTATACGAAAACTCTCCGCAGCCGCACGCTCGCTATCCGAATTTCGAATCAAAATTCGGGCTAAACGCGTAAACGGCGGATATCCTAACCGGCGCCGATACGCCAGTTCCGTTCGATAAAACGCGTCATAATCGTTCGAAACCGCGGCGCGCAGCGAATAACGATCCGGCTGATACGTTTGAATAATCGCCTGACCGGCCTGATTTCCGCGTCCGGCGCGCCCGATAACCTGCGTCATGAGCTGGAAAATCTGCTCTTCTACGCGAAAATCCTGCAATCCGCCCCCTACTTCGGCTAAAATAACGCCGACGACCGCGACGTCGGGAAAATCGAGACCTTTTGAAACCATGCGCGTACCGATCAGGATATCGGCCTCGCGATTCGCAAATTTCGTCAGAATTTCCTCCATCGAGCCTTTTTTTTCAACCGATTCCGCGTCTAATCTTAAAAGCCGCGCCGCCGGAAACGTCTCGCGCGTTATCGCTTCGACCGTTTCGATCCCGGCGCTGAAGCGGCTGATCGCCGCCGATCCGCAGCCGGGGCAAACTTCCGGCATCGCCGTCTTGTAACCGCAAAAATGGCAGGATAACTTCTCCGTCGCGCTATGCAGCGTCAAATTAACGTCGCAATTAGGACAGCTGAAAGACATTCCGCATTCGGAACAGAAAACGTATGCAGCCGCTCCGCGCCGGTTCATGAACAAAATCGCCTGCCGTCCCTGATCGAGCGTCCGCGTCAGCGCATCGACCAAGCCGCGGCTGAAAATCGATCGGTTCCCAACCCGAAGCTCGCCGCGCATATCGACGACGGTCGTCCGCGGCGCCTTGGCCGCGCCGGCGCGATTCGGCAGTTCCAACATCGTCCAACCGGATTGTTCCGCTTTGAACCGCTGGGCGACGGTCGGCGTCGCCGACCCGAAAACGACGGTCGCTCCGGAAATTTTCGCGTATTCGACAGCCAAAGGACCGGCCGAAAAAAAGGGACGTCCCTCCGTTTGATAATACGAATCGTCATGGCATTCGTCCATCAGGATCAGCCCCAAATCCGGAAGCGGGACGGCAAACGCCGAACGCGTCCCGATCACAATTTTTAGCGAGCGTTCGCGTCCGCGCCGCCACGCGTCGAAACGCTGGCCGGCGGATAATTTCGAATGATAAACGCCGACAAGCCCGGGGAAACGTTCGCGGAACCGGATAACGATTTGCGGCGTCAACGCGATCTCCGGCACGAGCATCAAGACCTGTTTTCCACGAGCCAAAGCTTCCGCCGCGGCGCGCAGATAAATTTCGGTTTTTCCGGAACCGGCAACGCCGCGAATCAGGATCGGCGCGCCGGTTTCGCCGCGGCGCAGATCGGCCTGAATCGCCGCCAACGCCGCCGCCTGAGCCGGATTCAGAACCAGCTCGTCCGCGCTCGGATAAAGATTCGGCAGCGCGCTCCGAACTTCTCGGATCGATTCAACCTCGACGATTTCGATCCATCCGCGCTTTCGGAAAACGTTTAGATCATGATCCGTCAGGACGCCCGTCTCGATCGCGGCGGGAACCGGTATCCCGCGCCGGTCCGCGCGAAGGCGCGCGATGAAATTTACCCGCCGCGCCTGAATCTCCGGATCGCGGCTCGTTCCGAGAATCGCCGTTTCGCTCAGCGACCGCCCGGCGTCGCTCAAAAACAGCGTCCGAATCGTCTTCTTTCGCAGGATCGGCCGGCCGAAACGCAGCGTCCGTTCCAGAACGCCCGCGTTTACCAACCGCGACAGCGTCGTTTTTCGCGCCGGTTCGGGAAACGCCTTACGCAGCGTATCCTCGCTTACCGGCGCGCCGTTTTCGCGTTCGGAATCACGGATAAAAATCAGCATCCGGTCGCGCAAAGGCAGCGTCTCCCTCATCTCGCCGTTGAATAAATCAGGCTGAGCCGAATCGTCCAAAACCGCCGGCGCGCCGATCACCCGATATTCGGCGTAGGAACAGCGCCGGATCTTTTCCGGCAGCAGCGTATTCACACAGATATTCAACGGCGTCAGCGTTCGTTCGGAAAGAATACGCGCTAATTGCAGCTGCGCCGCCGTCAATACCGGCTCTTCGTCGATCAGACAGATGATCTCTTTCAGGGATTGAATCGAACTTCGCGACGCGCAATCGGCGACGACGCCCTGCAGGAAATCGTTCGCGACCGGAACGGCGACGAGCGAACCCGGACGGATTTTCCCGCGCAGCGTTTCCGGGATCGCGTAATCCAATATTCCGTCCTGTTTCGGAACGTCGGTAACGACTTTCGCAACGGTCCGCAACGCCGGATCCGCGTTTTGAACCGTGTTTACGATCCCGCCGTCCTTCACCGTAAGAAATACCACCAATGCATTGCGAGCAGGTTGACGAACGTACCGACCCCCGCCGAAGCTTTAAAAAACCGGGAAGGGACCCCGTCCATTCCGTTCGCGATCAGGATAAACAGCGGGAAAATGAAATCCATCAGATAGCGGTAACCGATTTGTTCCGCGCCGGTATTATGGTACAGCAGCAGGAAAGACGATGAAACGGCGATCGAGAGCCAGGCGCCAACCAGCCAAAGCGTCCTTTTCGGGCGAAGAAATGCGTAAACGACCGGCGGCGTCATGGCGAAAATAGAGTACCCGCCGATGCCGGGATGAAAAATCGCGCCGCCGTTCGCCGGGACGATCCGCGGCAGCGTCAAAATCATCGTCCGCCAATTGGCGCTGAAAAAATGCGGATGGAACATTCCGTACGTCCGCACAGCCTCCAGAATAAACGGCGCGCCGTTTATCGCGATATAGCCGAAATCGAACCAATCGCCGAAACGCAGCCAGTTATAAAACAGCAAAAGCGCGCCCGACGCGGCGGCCGGAACCGCCGCCTGAACGCCCCAGACGACAAATCGCCGCCAATCGAACGCGCCCGATCCGCCCGGAGTTTGGCGCCGGATCCGAAACGCTTCCGCTCCGGCTAAAAAAAGCGCGATCGGGAATACGTTCGGACGGGAAAGCATCGCGCAGCCGAGAAACAGGCCGGTCAGCCAAGGCGACCAAGCGCGCAGCGCGGCCAAACACGCCAACCCGACAAAAAAAACCGTCGTCAGCTGGGAGACGAACCACATCTGACCTAACGTAACCAACCAGAGATGATTCGTTCCGACCGCGAACGTCGCCGCGAGCCAAAAGACCGCCTCGTCCGATAATTTGAAAAATCCAGCCGATACCGCCGCGCGGAGAACCAGCATCATCAAAACGACGTTTCCGGCGCCGATCAGCGCCGAGACGACCGTCATATTCACGCCTTCAACTCCGAACAGCGCCACGAACGGCATTAAAACGATCGCCGGCAGCGGCGGATTCGGCACGTACCATTCGCCGTTGAACATCGTCAGATCATGATTCGTCGCCGGATTCATCAGATACAGCCGCCCGTTCAGGAACGCATCCGCCAGCTCCGCCCAATACGCCTTCGCGGGCGAATCGGTTCGCACCGCCCAATAGGATACCGAACGATGGAACGCGAAAACCAGGAAAAAGACAAAGACGTAAAAAAAGATCGGCGTAATCCGTTCCGCTGCCAGACAGCCATTCCGCGCGGCGATTTTCAGAACCGAGACAATCACGGCAAGAAAAGCCGGCGTTAAAAAGACAAACGCAGAAAAATTCAGCCGGCGCGTCCAATCGATCGAATCATAATATCGAAAGCCGAACGCAAAAATAAAAAGAAAAAGCGCCGTGATAAGCCAGCGTGTTTCGCCATCGGTCAATAGCTTCCCGCGTTCGAACTGTCGGATGTAAACGGCGGTCTGAAGCGCGGAAAGGAAGAACCAGATCAACAGCGGCGCGGCGCGGGACAGGATCGAATGCACGGTTGAATCGGCGGAACGAATCGGCGCATACGCAAAATAAAAACAGAACAGCAATATAAAACCGATTATCCATACGCTCAAACGCATAAAAAGCGCCGCAAATTCGATATGGGCGGACGACTTGATCCGCGCCTCGATCCGCCGCGCGTTTAATAACGCGGCAAACCACGCGCCGATCATGAAAAGAATCAGGCCGAGGAGAAACAGCCGTTCGCGCGACAAGCCGAAAAGAACCGCGCTTTGAGCTTCCGACCGCGTCCTTAGGGACAGCAGCAGCGCAATCACCCCCTCCGCGGCCGTCAGCAGCGCGAGGCGGACGAGCGAAAAAGACGGGGAGCCGTTCTGCTCCGTATGGGTTGAATCCTGAAACAGCTTCATAGCTATAATTTTACATCATCGAAACGGAAGCCCCAACCCGGCAGCGTTGGTATAATGGCATCATCAAGCTTATTGGGAGGGCAAGAATGAACAATAAAGATTTATTCCGAATCAACGTGGGACACCTCTTAAATCAAGCCGTCGGAACGATCCGGGAAATCGATCTCCAATCGCCGCGAGTCGAAATCGACAGCGATTTTAAACTCGAAAACTTTAAAGCCATGGTTCGGCTCAACCGCGTTCAGCAGGGAATTCTCCTTCAGATGAGCTGCGAAGGCGATACGGAAACCGAGTGCGTCCGCTGCCTGACGCCGTGTACGCATCATCTCAGCGCGGAATTTGAAGAGCTTTACGCGCTGCCGCATCTGCGTCAGAACCAGGACGCCGATAATTATCTTCCTGAAAACGGGATGATCGACCTTTTTCCGTTGGTCGACGAATATATGACGATGGAGATTCCGATTAAACCGTTATGCGCCGAATCGTGCCGCGGATTATGTCAGGAATGCGGCGCGAATCTGAATAGCGAGACATGCGAACACCACCCGCAGAAATAGGGCGTCCGCCGAACTCGGTATAGGATCCGAACGTAAAAGGAACTGAAACGTCCTTCCGAACGTTTCAGTTCCTTTTTTATTTCAGAATCCGATCCGGATTTCGCCGGCTCACAAAACCACACCAGCCGTAATTCCCAGATCGCCCCGTCATCCGCGGCCGGGATCAGCCGAAAGAAGATTCCGCCTCCGGTCCGCCGCGCGGAACTGATAGCGGATCGTAATCGTAAAACCGTCAATTTCGATTAAATATTCTTCCGGCAGCGACAGAACCATGACGCTGTATTCATATTCGGATCCGTCGTCCGTCATCGCGATTAAGTCCGTCCATTGGTGCGTCGTTTTGCCGTCCGGGAAATCGACCGTCTCCAAATTGGAGGCCGCCTCATTCAAACTCCTGCGCAGCATGACCGATACCGTCGGATGCGGTTCCGGAACGCCGATCCATACCAATTTCGCTTCGATGATCCCGTCCTGATGATACAGCGCAGGCTGATACTGATATTTGACGGTCATACCATCCGTCGTCGCGGAATAATTAATAAGCGGTTCGGCGTTAATCAGGCCGTAGGTATACGGGTTCCCTTCTTCGTCGGCCAAAGGCTGATTCCGCCACGAGCAGCTAAGCTTTCCGTCAGGAATTTCAACAGTATCGATCGCAACCGGATCGCCGTTCGGAATCGAACGCGTCAAAGTAACTTTCGCGGTCGGACGCGTTCCCGTTTTCCCTTCCCACGAAATTTCTCCGATCAGGCCGATTTTAGGCGAAACGTACGTATTCGTAACCGTAAGGCCGCTCTCCGATTTGAAATAATTTTCCGGCGTAACCGGTTGTGAAACCGTATAGATATACGGGACGCCCTGCTCGTCGTTCATCGGCAGATTCGTCCAAATCACGACCTGATCCATAACGCCGGTCGTTTCGACCGCTTCGATAGTGCGGATCTCTCCGAACGCGCGGCCGTTGCGCAGCAGCTGCAGCTCCGTCGCCGGACGCGTCAGCCGCGAACCTCGAACCCACTTAATCGTTGCTTGAACGTCGCCGAGCTGCGGTTTGTAAATATAAGTAACCTTAAGTCCTTCTTCTTCGGCCTGGTAATCCCTGACCGGATAGGCGTTTCGAATCGAATAAAAATACATCCGTCCTTCCGAATCGGTCATCGGCTGATGATGCCAGACATGCCGCGCCGATCCATCCCAAATCGCCGCCGTATCGACCATTTCGAGATCGCCGTCGGCGACTTTCCGCCAAAGCTGAACGCTGACGGTCGGCCGTTCCTTCGGGCCGTTCTCCCAGACGATTTCGCCGCTGATATCGACGCTGCGCGGCGTATAACGATTGGTAATCGACGTCGCCGTCGCGTCAACCTGTTGATAGTACTTCGGCGCCGCCTTCTGAACGATTGAATACCGATACGGAAGTCCGCTCTCGTCCGTTTCCGGAACGTCGCTCCAATCAAAGGCGATCGTCGACAGCCCGGTTTGACTCGCCGATTCCTGCGTAACCGTCATCTCGTCTATCTTAATCCCGTTTCGCAGCAGCTGAACGTCCACCGACGGCCGCGACAGCAGCGAGCCGCCTTGCCAGTTCAAACGAAAACTCGGACGGATCATGCGGGATCGATACGTATCGACCGCGTGAAGCGGATTTTCCGGATCGATCTCGATTTTCCAAAGTTCATGATCCGCGACAATCGGCGTGACGGCATAATTGTACGGATTTCCTTCCGGATCCGTCCGGTCGACGCACCAGGTGACCGTTTTCGTGACCATCGGGACCAACATTGAAAAAGCTTCGGCCGGAATCGCGACCGGATTCATCAACGAACAATTTTGCTCGTCCAACTGACCCAACGCGGAAACAGGAATTTCAACTTTCGAACCGTTTTCCGACAGGCGCGTCAGCTGCAGCGTTACGCCGCGCGGGGAATGTTCGCCGTTCTGACGCGTTACCTCGGCGCGAATCGGGATTTTCTCCGAACGGTACGTCAGCGTCAGCGTCATCCCGTCTTCGACGACGGAATAATTCGCGATCTTTCCGACCGAATGGACCGTATATTCATAATTTACACCGTTCGCGTCCGTCTTCGCCAGCGGAACGGCCTGTCCGGCGGATACTTCCAACTCGCTCAGGGCATAGGCTGATTGGGGGTCGGCGCCGACCGGCTGCGCCGGAATTTTATAAATCCGGCCAAGGCTCGCTCCTTCGCGGCGCAGATCGAGCGTTATTTCAGGACGCGGCGTCTTTTCGCCGCCGATCCAACGCAGCCGGACTTCCGGATCGGCGGTCGGAGGATTAAACGTCCTGATCAATCTCAGCCGCGATTCGGGATCCTCGGCCGTCGTCCAATGCGTCCCATTCATCGCCGCGTCCGAATCATCCCGAAGCTCAGTTAAGAAATAGGCGATCTCTTTCCCGCTTTGGGCCGTTTCATCCACGCACCAGCTCACGGAAACTTCCGCTTGAGCCGGCGTCGGTTTCTCAGCCGGCGGGATCAGCAGGATCGGATTTTCTTCGGCGCAATTTTTCCCCGCGATTCGATCCGTTTCCGTCAGCGCAACCTGACGAACCGAACCGTCATCATCCACGCGCATCAGCGCGATCCGGACCGGTTCTCGCATCTGCTGCCCGTTGACCCAACGTACGGAGCCGACGATTTCTTTTTTCGCGGATTGATAAACGTTCGTGATCCGCAGCCCGTCCGCCGTCGAAAGATAACCTTCCGGCGCGGCGTCAACTTCAAGCGAATAAACGTACGGAACGCCGCGTTCGTCCGTTTTCGGAACAGCGCAAGGCTGAAATCGCGGCAGCAGATCGTTAAACGTATACGTTTGGACGGGGGCGGGATCCGATAGCGACGGAATGACGACCGGATCGCACCAGCGCGTTCCGTCCTGAAGCAGCGAGACGCTCATCCGCGGACGCGGACGATTCTCTCCGCCGTTCCATTCCACCGTAAAACGGATATCGCGCTGATCCGGGATAAACGTACGGTTGAGTTTCAGGGCTGAGGCCGGATCCGTCTGGGTCCGCCAGCGCGGATTTTCATTTCCGCTGAGCCGGATAAAATAATCGATCGGGTTCCCGTCCGCGTCGGTCTCGTCAACGCACCAAACAGCCGAACGGGACAGGACGTCCGGATCGTCCGGCGAATCGGTCGGCGACAGCCGAACCGGATTTTTCGCGGCGCAGTCCGCTCCGTCCAAACGGTCCGCAGCCGTGATCGCGACTTCTTCCGCCTCGATTCCGCTGCGCCGCATCAGGACGATCTCAACCGGTTCGCGTTCCGGCTGGCCGTTGATCCAATCGACCGTTCCGACGATTTCCTTTTTGGGCGAAAAATAACGGTACGTTATCGCTTCTTCGTTCTCCGACGCGACGTAACGGTCCGGGTTTCCTGCCGGATGGATCGAATAGCGAACCGGATCGCCGAATAAATCGCTCGCCGGCAGCGCGCAGGGCTCTTCGCCGTCCTTCAAACCGCACCAATCGATCAGGTTCTCCGAAACGTTCGATAAACGCTCCGCCGCCGCGACCGTAACCGAATCAATTTTCGTTCCGTCGCGATACAGGTCCAGCGTGAATTTCGGACGGGGAAGATTCGCGCCGCCAATCCATCGGACCGCGCGGCTCGGCGAAACCGAATTCGGCTCAAAGCGGCTGACCGCCCGGAACGGTTCTTCGGGATCAGGTATCTCAAAGCGCCAATTCGAATCGTCGCCGTTCAAATTGGCCAGGCGGTATTCGTTCTTCCGTCCGCTGCGGTCATACGCCTCAACGCACCAGGTAATTTGCCGCGAGGTCCGATCGAGCGACCGCTCGGCTTCATCCGGGTAAAGTTGAATCGGATTCGCCGTCGCGCAGTCTTCGCCGTCAATCTTAATTTCGGGATCGGGAACGACGAATTCGGTCTGATCGCTCGCCGGCGAAATCCGCCGCGTCAGCGCCAGCGAAACCGGCTTACGCAACTGGTTCCCATTTAGCCAGGCATGGTCAACGCGGATCGCGGCCGCCTCGGATTTAAAGGTATTTACGATCGTCAGCCCGCTCGCGGAGCTAACGTAATTCGGAAGCGCTTCTGTCAAGTGAACCGTATAGCTAAATTCCGCGCCTTGAAGATCGCTCGCCGGCAGATTCGCCAAATCCGAATCAGCGGTCACGGCCGAAATCGGAATCGGCGCGGTCGTTCCGACGCCGGACGTCTCTTCTGGAAAATATGTAAATGGTTCCCCGATCGTTTCGCCGTCACGGCGAAGTTCAAGTTTCAGGGGCGGATGAGGATAATTTTCACCGCCGACCCAGCGGATCGTAAACGCGGGGTCCACCGTCTTAACCGCAAACGATTTACGCAGGCTTAAGGACGGCTCGCTTCCTTGAAACGTCCAATCCGAAACGGCGTTTTTTTCATCCGATAACTCCGGGAGTTCCGCGATGAAATAATCGTAACGGTTCCCGTCAAAATCCGTTTCCGCGACGCACCACGTCGTCATTTCGGAAACCTCGATCGGAGCGTCGGCCGATTTCTCCGGCGTCAGCAGTACCGGATTCATCGTTGAGCAGCTGAAATTTCCCGCAGGTTCGGCGCTCAGGTCGCGAGCCGCCACCTGCTCCGCGCGCCCGCCGTCAATCGTCCGCATCAGGGCGATCCGCGCCGGATCCCGTTTAAGCCGGCCGTTGACCCAGGTTACTTGCCCGGTAACCTGAATCGTATTCGGAATAAAGCGGTTCGTGACTGTTAGATCGGATTCAAGCTTTGAATATCCGGCGGGAACGATCGGCTCGACAATCGTATAGCGATAGGGAACGCCGTCAAGATCGGTTTCGGGGAGGTCTTCCCAATAAACCGCAGCTTCATTTCCATCCGCGGAATCGGCCGCGGGTACCGGAACCGCCTCGCCGAAAGGATCTCCGTCCCGAAGAAGCTGAACCTTCGTTTCGGGTCGGGAGCCGACCATTCCGCCGCCCAGCCATTTTACCGTTCCGCTGATCCGGATCCGTTTCGGCTGATAAGCGAAAGTAAGCGTCATCCCGTCTGAGACCGGACGATAATTTTCCGGCGGCGGATCGCTGATAAGCCGATAGCTATACAGGTTGCCCTGAGGATCAAATTTATGCAGCTTATCCCAGGTATGCGTCGTGATCCCGTTCGTAAACGTTGCGCCGGAGACTTCCTCGGACGTTCCGTCCGCGGCGCTCCGAAGAAGCTTCACGGATACGCTCGGACGCGGATTAGAGCCGTTAACCCATTCAACCTTACCCGCGACGCTGGTAAGTTCGCCTAAAAAAACGTTCCGAACGATCATCTTGTCTTCTTTTTTAGCGTAACCGGACGGCGTAAACGGCTGCATAATCGTATAAGCGTATCGGTTGCCCGCCTCGTCCGCAACCGGAATATCCGACCAAAATACCGACGACTGCAGCGTTCCGGCCGCCGACTCCGGAACATGTTTCAAAGGACCGAACGGCAGCCCGTTCCGCATCAACTGAAGCGCCGTCGCCGGCCGTACGTAGCGGTCGCCGCCGTCCCATTGAATATAACCGATATACGTCGCCGTCGGGACGGAAGAAACGTACGTGAGCGTCAAACCGAAAGAGCGCGATTGATAACCGTCCGGATCGGGACCATCGTTCACAGGATAATAGACATATTCGCCGCCATAGCGGTCCAGAACCGGCGCATCGGACCAGATATAAGATTCGACCCCGTCATGTATCGTCGCGCTTCCGAAATCGACGACCTTACCGATCGAATCGATCCGCAATAATTTGACTTGAACCGCCGGACGGGGAGATTCGCCGTTGAGCCATTCGATCGTTACGAAAATATCTTTTTTGGCCGCTTGCTGCCGCTCAGGGGTACGGATAACGACCGTCGGAAGTTCCGCCGGAGACGCTTTATCCTGAATAGCCGCCTGAACCGAAGAAGCGAAAAATACGAAACCCGAAAAATAAACCAGAAAAATGAGAAGAATGTTTTTTTGCGAAGTAAGGTACTGGCGCATGAAAGAAATCTTTCCGTTTACTTTCTTAAAGGAATATACAGCGCGCGATTTCCGCGATCATCTGATTTGTCGCTTCAAATTATAACAAGAAACGATCGCCTTTCAAAAATATCCAGCCGAAATTTCATTTCGCAAAAAATAAAACCAGGGCGAAAAAACGATCGAAAAACGCTTCAAAAGTTACAGCCAGCCGAAACCGGACAGCCGCCCGCCTTAATTCGTTAATGAATTGACTTTCGCCGCCGCCGCGGCGATCAGCGAAAGCCGCGTCGCGGGGTTCGTATAACAGCGCTTGGTAAAACAGTTGTACGCCTCGTCGCGGACCGCGTCGGCGATTCCTCGATAAACCAACGCGGAAGCGATCAGCGGCACGCGGCACGCCGGATCGAACCATGAAATCCGCTCTTCGAACTGAAAATAAAGCCGGTCGGCTAAACCGGCTAATTTTTCCCAGAGGTCGATAAAAGCCTGAGGGATCGATCGGCGGACGAGTTCGTCGTCGCGGATATAACAAAGCTCGCACAATTTTTCCCGATCGACGCCGTATTCCGTCATCATCGCCGCCGGCAGATACACGCGGTTCCGGGTCCGTAAATCTTCCCCTACGTCCCGTAATATATTCGTAAGCTGCATCGCGACGCCGAGATTTTCGCAGGAAGCAATAAATTTCTGATCGGCAAGATCCGCTTCGCAGGTTACCAACAGCGGCAAAAGGATTTTTCCGACCGATCCGGCGACAAGCCGGCAATATTCGAATAACTCTCTCAGCGTTTGGATATCCGCGAATTCCGCGTCCTTTCGCTGTCCGTCGATTTGCTTAAGGAATCCGTCGATCGGGATCATAAACTTTTGAATACTATCCGCGAACGCGATCCACCAATCTTCCTCCGCGGGAATTTCAAATTGATCTTTCTCTGAATAAAGCCCGCGTATCGTACGCTCCAAGCGGTTCAATCCGTCCAAACTTTCATCCGAATGGTTTTTAGCGGCCGAATCGACGAGATCGTCAGCGTAGCGGCAAAAAGCGTACAGCGCGGCGACGCTCTGAAAACGCTCTTCCGGCAAACAACGAAAAGTCTGATAAAAAGATACCGCTCGGCGCTTCATAATTTCTATCGCGGTTCGATAAGATTTCTTCAAATCAGACGGGGAAACGTCGCTTAATTTCATGCGAAACCGTCCGTTTTCTCGTCTCGTCTTAATTCCTCGGCGCAAATTCGTCCTCCTTCGATTACAATCGGAACGCCTGCGCCGGGATGCGTACTGCTTCCGGTGAAATATAATCCTTCGCATTGCATACACTTCGATTGCGGGCGCCAATGATTGCTCTGCCTCAACGTCGGCTGTAATCCGAACGTAGCGCCGCGATAGGCCGAGAACTCCGCTTCAAAATTTTCCGGCGTAAATATTCTCTCAACCTCTACCAGATTGCGGACATCTTCCAATCCGGGAATTCGCGAAATCGCCGCATACGCTTTTTCCCGATATTCGTCAATCGTTTCCTCATTCCATTCATACGCTGCTGTCCCAAGCTCTGAAACCGGGATCAGCACATAAAAAGAAGACTTGCCCTCGGGAGCCATCGCCGGATCGGATTGCGATGGAACATGAAGGTAAATCGACGGATCCCCGAGCTTGCGTCCGTCAAAAATACTTTTCAAATTGTCATCAAGATCCTCGGAGATCAGGAACGTGTGCGTCGCGAGCTTCGGGAACTTTCCGCCGACGCCCCAGTAAAACAGGAGGCAGGAACAAGAATAATCCATCCGGTCTATTTTCTCGGACCGATACTTTCCCCGAACGGCGTTATCGTCAATCAGATATCGCATCGCATACGGAAAATCCGCGTTGCAAATCACATAAGGGGCATCGATCGCTTGTCCCGCCGCTGTAATACCGATAACTTTACCGCCGGCCGTCCGGATTTTTTCGACCCGCGTACGGTAGCGAATGGTTCCGCCTAATTCCTGAAAAAGCTTCGCCATCTGCTCCGCCATCGTATGCATGCCGCCCTTGATAAACCACGTTCCATACAAAAGCTCAATCATCGGGATAATGTTATATAAAGACGGGCCTTTCTGAGGCGAAACGCCGATATACAGCGTTTGAAAACTGAACAGCCGTTGAATATCTTCATCAGGAATAAACGACGCCATCATTTTCTCAGCGCTGCTGAACGTTTTCAATTTCATCGCCTGATAAAGCATGAACGGGTTATATATATCCGAAGGACAGCGAAACGGGCGCGTAATAAAATACTTTAACGCGACTTGATAGCGCTCATAAATAGATTTCAAATAATTCAGAAAACCGCTTGAGTTTTTTGAACCTTTCGCCTCGATCATTTTCATTAAATCGACCAAATCGGAACTAATCCGATAATGACGCATGGGATCGCCTTTAAAATACACCTCATACATCGGATCCAATTTGATCATCGGAATATAATCGTCAGGATTTCTTCCGGCTAATTCGAAAACTTCCCTGTAAACCGACGGCATCATTACAAGCGTCGGACCGACGTCGAAGGTATACCCGTCTGCTTTCAACTGGTGCATTTTTCCGCCGGGCTGGTTTCCCTGTTCATAAATTTCAACCTGGTAACCGGCGTTTTGAAGACGAATCGCAGCGGAAAGACCGCCGATTCCCGCGCCAATAACGATTACTTTTTTATTCATCATATCCCAACTTTCATTTAGGTTTCAGGTTTGTTGCTAACGCTTGGCTGCAACAAACCGTCGCCAAAATATAAAATATAAATTATTATCAATATAATTATTTGAAATAGAAATAAAACAATCTTTCCTCAAATTTGCAAGAAGAAAATAAATTACGTTTCAATCCAAAAAAAATGGAATTGTCAGCGAACCCGATAACTGCCCGGCAAAAGATTCAAGCCTTGCCCAATCGATATCGTATTCAAATATCTCCCAGATAATTATAATGTCTTTTCTGTAATCAAAACAAACGAATGCGTTTCAAAACTGCATCCCGAATTTGAAATGTCGGCAAATCGGAACGAAGCGCAACCCAAAACAAACCGGATTACGCGAAATTAGATTTTCATTTTTTCCAAATTTAAAAGTAAAAGAACGAGCGCCCCGAAAAGAATCGGAACGCTCTCAAAAACATTGGTTAGGAGGAAATTATCAAATTAGTAGCAGCGCCAATTAACTTTATCCGAATGGAGCTTACCGTTCATGAACAAGTTATGATCAGGCAGGTTGACCGAGACGTTGACCGGACCGTTGCTGTTCAATTGGCTCGGAATATTCGTCAGCCACAAACGACCCAGAAGCGTTACGACTTCGCCCGGCGCAATCGCGACTTTTCCGTCCTCCGGCTCCGTCGAGGATAACCAGTAGTAGGAGATCGGCGTTCCGCCGTTGACCGTTACGCCGCCCGGAAGAGAAACGTAACCCGTCTTGCCGCCGTCGTTGCGGAGGCGAATCTGCATGACCGCGAAACGTCCGCATTTCTGATACAAACCGACCACTGCGTTTTCATAAGTTCCGTACCAGCCGGAAGGCTTAATTGCCTTTTCATTAACGAGCGGCGGATTCTTTTCCAACGGAGCGAGCGGGACGATCTTCGCGTCGCACGCTTTCGGATTCCCGGCGACAGAGTCCATCTTACCGGTAATCATCGCGCCGTTCGCGCCCAGCCGCCAAACGACGTCTAACTGCAGCCCGCTGGAGGTTTCCGAAATCGGATTGACTAAATCTTCGATCAAAGCTTCGAAGCGGATCCGTTGGCCGGGCTGCAGCGGAACCTGGTATCCGGGGGCGCAATAATCGCCGCCGAACGGATAACCTGATGAACCGAAGAGCGTATAGCGGCAGACATACTCCGTATAAACAGTTTTGTTGACATAAATTTCAGAAGGTACGACAAATTTCGGACCGTCCGTATCCGGAACGACAACGTCAACCTTGAAAGAGGCCTTTCCGCCGCATTCTTCATACGTACCCTTGGTTGAGGAGACCGTCAGGGAATTAGTCGGGCAGAAATGGCTCGCCGTCGGAGTAGCCGTTCCGTTAATCGTAACTACCGGTTCCGGCGCAGCTTCTTTCCCTTTCGCGTAAACGAGGTCTGCGACGTACGTAATATTACCTGGGGCGATCGGATAGATCATCGGAACCATAATCGTACCGCGGATGATCGCTTTACCGTTCGCGTCGAGGAGAACCTTGCCGCCGCCTTCGCAAACGCTGCATTCCTGCAGATCATACGTCGCCGTCGGATCCGGATCGCCGGCAACATTTTTAATGACGATCGATTTCACAAAAATCGCATTTTTCGCATTTCCGCCGACGCCTTCCGGAATCGCGGGATCTTTCTCGATCGCCAATTCAATCGTGATTTTTCCGTTTCCGCAGGGAACGTAAGAACCAGTTCCGGCCGCCGCCGCGGCGTTAAGAACCGATTTCGAAACGAATTCCGAAGGTTCGGCGACAACTTCCGGCTCTAAAACGACTTCATCGCCACTTTTGGGCTCGAAAGCGGATAAATCGATGCCTTCCGAATCCACACCGGCAACAGAAAGGTCGGTCGTCGTCCAATCTTCGACAATGCCGAAATAGTCAACGACGTCGCTCACGTTGATTTCCTGTGCAAATACGGGGAAACTGGAGTTGCTCAGGAGTAAAACCAGAGCCAAGATAATGGAAAGTGCTTGTTTTTTCATTTTAGATAGCCTCATTTCTTTACGAAATATTTCCCAACGTTTTTCGTTCTTAGCGGTATTATGCAATAACAATGCCAAACTCGCTTTTTTAGAAATATCATTTGACGAATTTCCGGCGAAAACGGAAAACGCAAACAACTTAAACGATATTGTTGCAAAGTTCATGCCAGATATTAAGCATTTGGGAATAAAAAATCCTTTCTCCGGTTTTGAACCCGAAGAAAGGAATCTGAGAAGGCGCAGCCTTTATCTTAATCCGCGTCGCCGCTCTCGTTTATAAACGCCTCCCAGTCGAAATTTTCCCCCTCATGCGCGGCGCGAAAGGCCGCGACTTCCTCGTCCGTCCAATCCATGAACGTTCGTTTCTTTTCCCGAACCGCGCCGCTATCGAGAAAGCTTAAATCGTCCGGGCGGCCGTATTCGTCTTCTTCCTCATCCCCGTCATCATAAAAATCGCCGTCATAGGCCGAATCGAAATTGAAACGCGTCTCCGCCGTCGAAGACGGACCCTCTTCCCCGTCCGTTTCGCCGTCATCCTCATCCGTTAATAGCCCGTTCCGTTCTAAATATAAGTCGATCTTGAGCGCCAACTGATCCAAGTAATCTTCGTCCGAATCCCACTCCGCTTCAGCGGAATCGTCCGGTTCATCCGGCTCGTCCGATCCCGGATCCAGCGAGCGTTCGTATTCGGCGATTTCGAACAGGTCGCGCGCCTCTTCCAGAATCTCGATCAGATCCGAATCTTCGGACAACGCTTCTTCTAAAAACGAAAGGATTTTCTTCGTCGCCGATCCGCCGATATTCGCCAACGCCAAAATCAGACCCGCCAGAATCTGCGGATCGAATTTTTCAAAATTCAGCAGCAGTTTCATCAGCGTTTCGCGCGCCGCTTTCAAGCGCAGCGCGCCGGCGGCGCCGATTGCCTCGGCCAGAATTTCCGGGTCTTCCTCATCTAAAAAAGCGAGAACGTTTTCCGTCCAGCGGTCGTCGAGCGAATAGCGGACGGCGCGCAGCGCGGCCGCTACGCCCGCCGGATCCGCGCCATGGATCGCCTTCGAAATCATCGCGTCCGCAGCCGGATTTTCCGCCAACGCCAGCGCTTCCATCAGCGCCCATCCCGTCCGTCCGCACGCGTCTCGCGAAATCGATTCCAGCGCCTTAATTGCTTCGCTTACGCGCGGCTGAACCTTCCTTGCCGTAACGCGTTCGCCGATATAGCGTCCCAAGACGCGGATCGCCATGACTCGAACCGCTTCGTTTCGGTCATGGATCAGCTCCGTCAGCGGCTGAAGAAAACTTCCGCAAGCATCCGCCGGCGCCAGCTTCAGCGCCAATAAGCGAACCGCGGCCTCCGGATCGTCAAGCCCGGCGCGGATAACCGTCGAGAAATCGAAAAGATCATCCCGCTCAAACGCTTCAAGCAGACGCTCAAACAAATTAATCCGCGCCTGATCCGGGAGCGTCAGCCAAATTTCCCGAAACAGGCTCCGTTCAGCCTCGTCTAAATCCGAAAAAGACTGAATTTCGGCGTCGCTAAGCGCTTCCGACGCGGCGCGAACCTTCTCCGCCGCGGTTTTCAGGAAGCGTTTTTTTTCATCATGTGACAAGATACGCATCATTCAGACCCATCAACCCATCGCCAATTGAAATACGTCTTTGAAAATCAAGTAAACGCTCAAGCCTAAAACGAGCGCCATCCCGACGACGTTCAGCCAGACTTCGACTTTCGCCGGAACGCGCTTCCGTAGGATCAGCTCGGGAACGAGCAGCAGAATCCGCCCGCCGTCCAACGCCGGAACCGGCAGCAGGTTGGAAATCCCGACCGCCATCGAAATGACCGCGAAGAACATCAACCGGTTGTACCACGGCAGCGTCGAATCGGCGCGTGAATTTTTCGACAGGACTTCGCCGGCGCGCTCCATCTCTTTTCGCTCTTCCTGGCGTTCGATAATCGCCTGATCGCTCTCGGCGACATCTTGATAGAGCGAGAAAATCCCGATCGGCCCGACCAGACCCTCATTCGCTGAAAGTTTCCCGGTAAAAAGCTGACCTAAACCGTTCAGGTACTGTAAGATAAGCGCGAAGGCATCCTGAAAACCGATCCGAATACCTTCCCAAAACGGAACGCGCCGCAGCGGATTCGTCAATTCGACGCCCAACGCGCCGCGTCCCGGACCCGGATCTTTCAGCGTGACGACGCTGACTTCGTTCAAACGCCCGTCGCGTTCATACAGGATATTGTTTTCCTGACCGGCGAGCGCGAAAAACGTACTCGCCGCGAACGAAACGCTGGTAATCGTTTCGCCGTTTACCGCTAAGAGATAATCTCCGGGTAAAAACCCCGCTTCCTCGGCCGGAGAACCCGGGATAATCCGATCGATCATGACCGTCCCGGCAATCGGGATCCCGACCAGCTGCGCGATGATCATCAGGACGACAATCATCGTCAGCAAATTCATCAACGGACCGGCAAAATAGATAACCAGCTGTTTCCACGGCGAAACGCTTTTGAACCCGCCCGTCTCCGCCGAATCCGCGTCGTCGAATTCGCCTTTCGGTTTGACAAAAGCGCCGAACGGAAGCCAGTTCAAGGTAAAATCGGTCCCTTTCCAATTGAAAAGTTTAACCATCCGCGGCGGGATACCGAACCCAAATTCCTCGACCTCAACGCCGAACGCTTTCGCGGCAATAAAATGTCCGAACTCATGCAAAAATAGGATGAGGCTGAACATCAGTAAAAACTGAAGAATAACGCCAATCATAAATCAAAATCTCCATTTCGTTTACCGGCAGCCGACGATACGCCGCAACCGGCAAATTAATGAAGATTGTACCGTTAAACAATAAAAACGCCTCGGCCGGGAAGCAATTTCCAACGCCAGCCAACGGAAAATTAACCTTTTTCTAATCCGTTTCGTTTAAAACGCGTTCCAACGACGAGAAAATTTTCGAGAGAGAGAATTCAGCGCCGCGCTTCCGAAGCCGATCCCGCTCAAACTCCGAAACCGGGGCGAGCGCCTCGGTCAGCGCCGCGGCGAACGCGTCGAGGTCTCCCGGCGGCGTCAGCCGTCCGAACGCGCCGTCCGCTAAAATTTCCGCCGGTCCGGACGGGCAATCGACGGAAACGACCGGGACCCCCAACGCCAGCGCTTCGGCGATCGTCCGGTTAAATCCTTCGTAAACCGAGCTGCAGGCCAAAACGTTCGCGCGCGCCATGAAGGCATAAGGATTTTCGCAGAATCCCGGGAAGAAAACCGAATCGGCGAGATCCAACGTCCGCGTCAACTCGCGCAGCGATACCGCCTCGCTTCCGTCGCCGATCAGGATCAGGCGCGAATCGAAGCGGTCGCGAACAAGCCGAAAAGCGCGCAGCAAGAACGCAAAGTTTTTCGCCGGCTCAAAACGCCCGACGGCAACAATCAACGGCTTTTCCGCCCGGTCAACAGCCGGCACCCCGCTCGATTCCCGCGCCGCCGCTTCGAGATACGCTAAATCGAGCGGATTGTAGATAACGGAGATCCTGGATCGCGGCAGCCGCATCGTCCTCACGATATCCGCGGCCGCGCCGTCGGATACCGCGAGAATTCGGTCCGCCTGCCGATAAGCGTACGCGGCGACGGCGGACAGCAGCTTCTCTTTCAGCGAACAGGCGTTATTCAGAGACGGCGAACTGTGTTCAAACGCGTATACTTTGGCGTCCAGGTTCAGAATCCGCGATAAGGAAATCGCGGCGATATTCAAGTGGGTCAAGTTTGAGAAAATCAGATCCGGCCGAACGGTTCGCAGCGCCGCCGCCAACGGATACAGCGCGTTTCGCAGCGACGAAACATCCGGAGAAACGACGCGTACGCGCGGATCAAGCCGCTCTAAAAACGCGCCGCTCCGCTTCACGAGAAAAAGCGTTGTTTCATAACCGGCGTCCGCGAACATGGACAAAAAATCGACCGTCGTCCGCTCCGCTCCGCCGACCGATAAGTCATGGATCAGCCAGAATATTTTCTTCCTCATACTGTAACCGTATTTTACCGTAACTCATGCGCGGACAAAAAAAGAGCCGCACGGCCAACCGTACGGCATTTCGTTCACATCTCAGGAAACTCAGTTCTTCGGAGCTTCCATGCCTTCATGCAAAGGGGTGCGTCCGATGCGGTAAATCTTCGTACCGCAGACGGGGCAGGAACCGAAAACGACAGCGCTGCCGCGCTTGTTGAAACCCGGAGTCGCGTCCTTGATTTCTCGCTTCGCTTTGCATTTTACACAATAGCCTTCCATGTTAATTTTTACCTCCATTTTTCTTAAGTACTGATGAGCGCCGAGACGACGTTCAATATTTAGTTAGTATATCAGCAGTTTCAGCCCGTCAAGGAGATAAAATCGGATTTGGAGGAAAATTTATGACATCGCATTTTCTTTTTGTGAGAGAGCCGTTTAATAAAATCCCATATATGGCGGTATCAAAAAAAATGATTTTTCTGGTCAACAGGATTCGTCTGACACACTTCTAAGCAAAAGTTAACCGGCCTCTTTATATATTTAGCGCAATGAAAATCCCAAAATATTATCTAAGAAAAGACAAAGACGACGGCAGATCCGGTCCTTATCTTCTTGTCACTAATTTTTCATGACTTAAATCCTAAACATCTCAAAGATTTGTTCAACGCTCAAATCAGCGTAAGCGTCGATAACCAGATCCGCCTCATGCAAATCTTCGCGCCGTTTCGTCGTCGTTATCGCGATACAACGCGCGCCCGCGGCTTTCGCCGCCTGAACGCCGACCGTCGAATCCTCAAAAACGACGCAATCCGTTGCCGCCAGACCGAGCGAAGCGGCGGCGACACGGAAAATATCCGGCGCCGGTTTCGACGGGAGCAGCGATCCCGAAACAGCGTTGTCAAAGTATTCCCATAACCCGACCGCGCACAATTCGCGTTGGATCATCTTCAGGACGCTCGACGAACCGATCGCCTGCGGGATACCCACTTCATGGAGCGCGCGGACAATCCGATCCGCGCCGGGGACGACGCAAAGCGAACGCGCGTCAGCCGCCAAATCGGCGCAGAGATCGGTATAAGCGGCGCCGAGCCGATTCAATTCCGCCGCGTCCAATTTCCGCGGCGACAGCGACGTCAGAATCGAATCGACCGTCTGCCCGAAATATGCCGCCTTATATGATTCGCGCTCGAGGCGGACCCCGAAACGGCTCCGATCGAGAAACGCTGCCAGCGCGTCGAAGAAAAGATCGAACGAATCGGTAATTGTCCCGTCCAAGTCCCAGATAACGCCGAATCGCTTCATGCCGGTTCGGCGCCTTCCGCCGATTCTCCCGTCTGCCCGCGGTCGCGCAGATGCGGGAACAGCAGGACTTCGCGAATCGTACTCGAATCGGTCAGCAGCATCGTCAGCCGATCGATCCCCATGCCGAAACCGCCGTTCGGGGGCATCCCGTAACGCATCGCGCGCAGATAATCCTCGTCGATCGGGTTGTTCTCGTCGTCTTCCGCGTCATACGCGCGCCCCATCTCAAGAAAACGGACTTCCTGATCGATCGGATCGTTCAATTCGGTAAACGCGTTGCAAAGTTCCATCCCGGCGACGTAACCCTCGAAACGCTCCGTGATCGTCGGATCGTCAGGCTTGCGCTTGGCTAACGGCGAAATTTCCCATGGATAGTCGTAAAGGAACGTCGGCTCGATAAACGTCGGTTCAAGGTACTCGCTGACCAGCTGATCGATCAGTTTCCCGCGCTGCAATCCCGGTTTCGACTTGATTCCCTTTTCCGCCATCGCCGCCGCCAACGTTTCCGCGCTTTCATATTTCGCGAAATCGATCCCCGTTTTTTCAAGAATCCCGGCGCGCATCTCAACCCGCTTCCACGGCTTTCCGAAATCAATCTCGACGCCGTTATACGTTACTTTCGTCGTACCCAGCGCTTTCTCCGCAGTAAAACGGATCATCTCTTCGGTAAAGTTCATGACCTTCAGATAATCGAAATACGCGCAGTAAAATTCAAGCTGAGTAAATTCCGGATTATGCTTATACGAAACGCCCTCATTCCGGAAATCGCGTCCGATTTCGTAAACGCGATCCAGCCCGCCGACAAGCAGCCGCTTCAGATACAATTCGAACGAAATCCGCAGATAAAGATCCTGGTGAAGCTGATTATGGTGCGTCGTGAACGGGCGCGCCGCCGCGCCTCCATAGATCGGCTGAAGAATCGGCGTTTCAACTTCGAGAAAATCATGAGAATCAAGAAATTCGCGCAGCGCCGAAACGATCTTCGAACGCGTCTTGAAAATCCGTTTGACGTCGGGATTGACGATCAGGTCGGCGTAGCGTTGGCGGTAACGGATTTCAGGATCGCTGAGGCCCGTATGCCGAATCGTGACGCCGTCGACGACTTCTTCTTTCGCCGCCGGAAGCGGCGTAATCGACTTCGCCAGCATGCGTAAATTCGTCGTCAGCAGCGAAATTTCGCCCGTTTTCGTCCGAACGATCGTCCCCGTCGCTTCAATAAAATCGCCGATATCAAAATATTCCTTAAAGAGCGCCAGCTGATCGCCAAGTTCGTTGACGCGGAGAAATAACTGGATCCGTCCCGTATCGTCCTCGATATGCGTAAAAGCCAGTTTGCCCATGACGCGCAGCGAGCGCATCCGTCCGGCGATCGTCGCCTCAACCGTATCGGGGGCCGCGCCGTCCGCCGCGCCGGCTTCGGCAGCTTCGTAACGCCGGATCGCTTCGCCGATCCGCAGCGTAATTTCAGAGCGCATCGGATAAGCAGGAATGCCCTTATCCAAAAGCGCGTTAATTTTATCAACTCGAATCTGTTCTAAATCTGTTAGGTTCATGATATTCCTTTTTTCGTTTCAAAGCGGAAGAGGCGAAAGGTTAAAAACCGACTTCGCTTCCCGGAGAAACCGATTTCGCCGGGCAGGGTATTCTTCGCGGAAGCGGATTCTCGCCGTTTATTTTACGTCTACGATTTTCAGCCGAAACGAACCGGCCGGCGCTTCAACGTCGACGACGTCGCCTTTTTTATGGCCGATGACCGCTTTTCCGATCGGCGATTCGTAAGAAATCTTCCGCTCCGCCGGATTCGCCTCAGCCGCGCCGACGATAAAAAATTCCTCTTTGTCTTCCCCGTCTTCCTGAACGATTATCGTCGAACCGATCGCGATTTCGCCCTTAACCGGCGAATCCTCCGCGATACGGGCGACCGCCAACATGCGTTCGATCTCGCTGATCCGCCCCTCGACAAACGATTGTTCGTTCTTGATCGCTTCAAATTCAGCGTTTTCCAGCAGGTCGTTATCGCCGCTTTCGATCGCGTCGCGGAGCCGTTTCGAAATCTCGCCGCGTTTCTCTTCGATCAGGAATTTCAACTCGGCTTGCAGTTTTTCATACCCTTCGCGGGTCAAGATCACTTTTGACATAACACCTCTACACGTTAAGCTTTATAAAATAAAATACCTCCCCGCAAGGAGGAGACTATTCCAGAAAAATGTGAGCGTATTGGGACTCGAACCCAAAACAAATGGCTTAAAAGGCCACTGCTCTACCATTGAGCTATACGCCCTTTCGTTAACGGACATAATCTTATCACGGCTCATAATCTTCGTCAACTGCGCGCCCATTTTTGATGACTTTTCGCCGCGTCCGCTGATCCGGATGCGCCAGCGTACCTCTCGATCAGACCCGTTATTAAAACAATCAAATTCCACGCTCGCGTCTTCTCATCTCTTATTTTCCTGATGTAGAAAAAGACAATAGATTTTTCGCTATCGCCTCGGCAGCCGCATTATTAAATTTTGTCTTCCCTGCAAGCTGGAATTTATTATTGAAAGCGCAGTATCCAATCATCCAGAAACTTCATCTGTTCCTCTGTATGAAACCAATGTTCACCGTCCTCCATAACTGTGAGCGTCGCTCCGTTATGAACAGCAAAATCAGATACGGTATTAAATGCGGTCAGATTATCTTGACTGCCGTACAGAATATGCGTAGGTACTTGCCAACGAATAGGATTCTCTCTCACATAACAAAGATATTCCCACGAAAGAGTTCCGGCGAATGCAGTTTTGATCTCGCCTTTTCCAGAAAGTTCTTCCTCGGTCACGTTTGCCCATAGCATCATATCGCAAATCAGTTTCTCCATATTCACAATGGGCGATATGAAAAAAGCTTTTTTAATCCGCTTATCCGATAGCGCTTCCATAGCAAAGAAAGCTCCGATACTGTTTGCTATGACTGTAATAGACCGATGCTTGCATGAGATATCATCGAAGAAAATCGAAAATTCTTCTTTTGCTTCCCACGGCGCCTGCGCTTTATAGTCAAAACCGATTACGGAACTATCACGAAAAAGAGTCTGATAATGGTCCGCCTCTTCTGCGCTCCCGCCTTTCCCATGTATGTATATAACTGCGTTCTTCATATCGTCTTCTCAAAAAAAAATCTGATTCGCTTATCTCCATATAGCTTTTATCATTTCATTTATTCCCATTATAAAGGCTATGATAACGCCGCCGACCATTGACAACCTAGTAGACTGTTTACCCTTACCCCTGCCGGCAGCGTGTGAAAACCGGCGCGCAAAGAAAGAACAATTCTTAGCAGAAGCTCTGAAGCGCTTATAGTTTCGAGATGTTCTGCCGTTGTCATGATTATGACACAAGATCCCGCGCCGCGGCGCAGATTCGCCGGACGCCTCGTGAGATTCCGCGACCGTCATGCGGTCAGAAATTTTAATAAAAATCTAATGTCACTTTCCGAAATCAAGCCTTGACAGCTCTTCAGATCGGACTATAATAGCCACATATTTTTAGGAACATCGCACTTCGTAGTCAGTAGGGGGAAAAAGACTCAAGTCGTTTCTGCCTTCTCTTGAGAAGGCATTTTTTTAACATAAAAAACCTTCAATATGAAGGTTTTTTATGTTACCGTCTTAGCGTTTTTTTCGCGCCGCTTACGGCGCCGCCGTCTCCGAGACATCGGCCGGGACCGCTTCGCCCGGCGTAAATAATTCCATCGCCTCGCCGACGGCGTTCAGCAGGCGCAGCGCGTGATAATTTCGGTAATCCCAGGCGCCGACAGTCAGATATATATTATTCTCCGCCGACAAGCCCTGATTTGTCAAATATTGGGAAACGGCCCAGAAATTATAGAAAGGAACGTCATAGTCGCGCGCTACCTGCGCCGTAACCCGATTAATCCAATTCCCGCCCTCGACGTTATCCGCCTTACTCGTCAGGATCGGCAGCACGCCGTTGCTGACCAGGATATCGACGATCTCCGCCAGGTACTCGTAATAAACGTCCATCCCCAATCCGTCGACCCAATTCGTCCCCAAATTAACGAACATGATCGAAGGGTTATGCACGCGCAGCTCGCAGTTAATCGGGTTCTCGCCCTTTTCGCAAATTTTTGCGTCCGACCAGGTCGTCGTCAACGCCGAGCCGACGCTCATGCCGTCATGAACCGCCAGACTCTCCATCAGGAACGAATCATGAAAATAATCGATCGCGGTCTGAAGATACTGATCCTCTTCGCTCAGCATCCCTTCATAGCCCATACCGTAAATCCCCATAAACACGTTCGGAACCGACTGGCAGTCGCCGATCTTCGAAAAAACACGCGGATTCGTTCCGAACTCGTTGACGCCCTGAAAGAAAATCCGTTTCGCCGTCTCGGAAATTTCGGGGATAACCGGCCAACTCTGCCAATTTTCCGCCAGCGGCCGCTCGTCGGGCGTCGCCGTGCCGACAATTTCGGTCGCCGTCGCCGTCAGCGTCGGGACCGGCGTTTCCGTCGGCGGAAGCGTCTCCGTTACCGTCGCCGTCCAATCAGCTTCGATGGTCTGATTAATTTCTGTCGACGCGATCGAAACCTCCGTCGCCAGTTTATCGTTCTGCGCCTGATGAATTCCGCAGCCGCCGCCTAAAATCGCGATCAGCCCCAAAATCAGAACGGCTATCCCGAAGCGTCCGCTCGAAAGCGATTGGAGCGCGCTGATTTGAGCGTTTCGTTTCTTCATAAAAAGTTTCTCCCTGCGCCGGCTGAAACCGGCCCTCTAATCCTTTTGAAAATTGATGAGGATCAGGCTGCGTTCGCAGCGTTCGCTCGGCTCGAAATACGTTTTCTCCGAAACCGGATCCCGACGCTCATCAAAAAGCTGAATCCAAAGCGGCCCCTCGATCGCCTGGACCGGCCGCGCCAACGTTATCTCATACCCCGACGGACCGTAAATCTCGAACAGCCCCGTCATCGTCTCGCGTTCCTCGCCGTCGGCGAATCCGCCGACGCGGACGTAATATCCGGTCATCGGTTCGCCGCGCGAATCGGTCGCGATCCCCGCTACGCCCATCCAGGAACAATTCGAATTCGGGTAAATGACGTTCGCGTTAATCGCTCCCGGCTGGCCTAAGACTTTGAAATCATAATCGACAACCGCGCCGCCGGAATCTTCAGTCATGACAGAATGTGATCCGGCCGTTCCCGATCGGATTTCGGCCTCTTTCGTCGCCGCGTTAGGCGTCCGCGTTCCGATACGCGGCGTCGGCGTCGCCGTTGACGTCAGCGTCATCGTCGCGGTCGCCGACGGGAGCGGGGTCATCGTCGCCGTCGGAGCCGTCGGCGTAAAACTCGGCGTCGCCGTACCCGTCGGCGTCACGAAAAGCGCGTCATACAGCGTTTTATACACTTCGAACTGCGTTTGCTGAACCGTCGGCGTCGCGAACGGAACGCCCGGTTTCGCGTAAGAACGAACGATAACCCAAATCAACAACCCGATCGCGACAAAGCTGAAAACGAAAGAGAAAAACCGTCGAACGCGGACGCGCCGCTGTTTCGCGCGCCAAGCCGCCCGGCGGTTCAGTAAATCGGGATCATATCTTGGCCCTGCCATCCCAAACCTTAAAACCGATTAACCGGTTAATCTAAATATCGGATATCGGCGCTGTCCCGCGCTTCCGAAAGCCACTGCTGAATCGTCAGCCGTTCGATCGTCTCGCGCGTCTGCTGCGAGAGCGGCCGATCGCTCGATTTTTCCGCCGCGAAAAGAAGATGAAACCCGAGCTCGGTTTCGAGGATCGGCGTCACGCCGCCCGGTTCCAACGCGAAGAGCGCGTCTTCCAACTCGGGATAGACGAGAATTCCGCGCGCGATCCAATCCAAATCGCCGCCGCTGATCGTATCCTGCGCGCGCGCTAAGGAGACGAAATCGAACCCCAGTCCCAACTTATCGACATACTCCTGCGCTTTTCCGCGCGTCGCGGCCAGGATCTGATAGGCGTGAATCTGCTCGACGACCGGGAGTTTCTCAGCAAGGATTTTTTCGCGCGCGTACGCAACGGCCAGCTCGGCATCGAGCGCGCGGCGGAACCCTTCTTCGGAATATCCGTTCGCATCCCGCCACTGACGCAGCACGTCGTCGCCGCCGACCGAAGCCGTCAACGCCGCGATTCGCTCGTTCAGCGTTTCCGCCTCAGAAACGTAACCGTTCTTCAGCGCGTACGCATACAGCAGCGCGTCGTCGATCAGCGCGTGCAGCGCTTCCTCCTCCGCGTTCGCCGTGACCTCGGACTCGAGCTCGGAAACCGCCCGGTTGAGGTTCCCGGTTTCGCGCGTCCAATCTTCTTTAGCGATATAAACGCCGTTAACAATCGCGACCGACGGCGGCGGCGTGGGCGTCAACGTAATTTCCGGCGTCGCCGTCGCTTCCGGGGTCGCTGTCAACGTCGGCGTAGCCGTCGGTTTCGGAGCGCAGCCGGACAAACAGCAGATAATACTCAAGCAGAAACATGCCAAAATTTGCTTCTTCATGCTCGGAATTATAATCAATCGCCGTTCAGCGCGGATCGCAAAACCCGAATTCAATGAATCGCAGAGACTCCTGTTTTCTTGCCGGCCTATTGACAAGCGCTCTTTTTTTGGTAAGATACAAATTTGAAATTGAATTTCAAATTCTGATTCTCCTAAAACGGAGGATGGGAACAGAGGATGGACATGAAAGAGCTAAGCTATCAGACGAAACAGCGAACCGTAATTTTCAATTTTCTGACCGCGAACGCCGGCGAGACTTACGATGTCGATTCTCTCTACGAAGCGCTCGTCGGACGCGGCAAAAAAGTCAGCCGAACGACCGTTTACCGCATGCTGAAAAAACTCGAGGAAGAAAAATCGATCGTCAGCTTTTTTGACGCGAGCCGCAAACGGACGCTTTTCCGTTTCAACCCGCATCCTGACCCGGATGAAAATCAAATCCATCTGCAATGCACTGCCTGCGGGAAAGTCGAACATCTTGACTGCAGTTATTTATCCTCCTTCGAGGCGCACTTGAAAACCGAGCACCATTTCACGTTAAGCCCGGCGAAGCGCGTCTTTCCCGGAACTTGCGAGGATTGCGGCAGGAAATAAGCAAATGAAGCTATTCCAATTTAATGACTCGTTTCCGAAAGTTGACGAAAACAGCGCTGCGTCAAATTTCGGATTGATTCATTAAGAACATATCGAGAAATAAGAGGAACAATCAAATGTTTAATAAAGGAAAGAAACTCTTTTTTGTTTTACTGCTGACGCTGACCGCGCTCTGCGCTTCGGTCGTTGCCGCTGCCGGCGCGGAACCGCTGAAAATTGTTACGACGAATTTTCCCGGATACGATTTTATCCGAGCCGTCGGCGGCGATCTCGCGACGGTTAAAATGCTCCTCCCGCCCGGCGCGGAGAGTCATTCATTCGAACCCACGCCGCGCGATATTATCGAAATTCATCAGGCCGATTTATTCGTGACCGTCGGCGGAGAAAACGAACGCTGGATTCAGCGGATCCTCGAATCGTTCGGCGCCGACGCGCCCGAAACCGTTTATATGATCGAGATGGTCGACGCTGTCCCTGAAGAAGTCGTTGAAGGAATGGAGATCAGTCACGATCACGATCACGACCATGCCGACGAAATGCACGACGATCATGACCACGGCCATGCCGACGAAACGCACGACGATCATAACCACGGCCACGCCGACGAAATGCACGACGATCACGATCACGACCATGCCGACGAAATGCATGACGATCACGATCACGACCACGCGGAGATCGAACTCGACGAGCACGTTTGGACAGATCCGGAAAACGCGGCCGAGATCGTCGGCTTCCTGGCGGCGAAATTGGCCGAACTCGACCCAACGAACGCCGCCGTTTACGCCGCCAACGCAGCCGCCTATCAGGCGAAATTCGCCGAACTCGACGAAGAATATGAGGCCATGGTCGACGGAGCGCCCCGAAAGACGATCGTCCTCGGCGACCGTTTCCCGCTCCGCTATTTAGCCGACGCTTATGATCTCGATTACTTCGCCGCGTTCAACGGCTGTTCGACCGATACGGAAGCCAGCGCAGGTACGATCGCGTTCCTGATCGACGCGGTCAAGGCTCAGAAAATCCCGGTCATTTTCTATATCGAATTTTCAAATCAGAAAATCGCCAACGCGATCGCTGAAGCAACCGGCGCCGTCACGCGCGAAATTCATTCCGGCCATAACGTTTCGAAAGCCGATTTCGACGCCGGCGTCACGCTTTATGATTTAATGAAAAAGAATTTGAGCGTATTGAAAGAGGCGCTATACAATTAAATGACCTTAATTGCCTGTCGTGATCTGACGTTAGCCTACGATCAGCAGCCTGTCATCGCCGGGTTGACCTTTTCGGTCAGCCCCGGCGATTATCTCTGCATCGTCGGCGAAAACGGTTCCGGAAAAAGTACGCTCGTCAAAGCGCTCGTCGGACTCAAAACGCCGAGCGAAGGCGAGATCCGGATGGGGGAAGGATTGCGCCCGACCGAAATCGGCTACCTTCCGCAGCAAAGCGAAATCCAGCGTAATTTTCCGGCGTCCGTCTATGAAATCGTCCTGTCGGGATGCATGGCTTATTTAGGGAAGCGCCCATTTTTCGGTTCAGCCGAACGAAAACGAGCCGAAACGGCGCTCAACCGATTAAACCTGAGCGGCCTGAAAAACCGACCCTACGGCGAACTCTCCGGCGGTCAGCAGCAGCGCGTCCTGCTGGCGCGCGCGCTTTGCGCGACGTCGAAGCTGCTGGTCCTCGACGAACCGGCGGCGGGATTAGACCCGCTTATATCGAAAGATCTCTACCGGATGATTAAATCGGTCAACCGGGACGAAAAGATTACTGTAATCATGATTTCGCATGACGTTCAAAACGCCGTCGCCGAAGCCAGCCATATTCTTCATTTAAATAAGAAGCCGTTATTTTTCGGAACGACGGAAGCCTACCTCGAAACGTCGCTCGGAAAGCTTTATCGGGAAGGAATCGCCGCATGATCCAAGAAATCGCTTTAATGCTGTCGTTTCCGTTTATGGTCCGCGCCTTCATTGTCGGAAGTCTCGTCGCCCTTTGCGCATCGCTCCTCGGCGTCAGCCTCGTTCTGAAACGTTACGCGATGATCGGCGACGGCCTGTCGCATGTCGGGTTCGCAGCGCTGGCGTTCGCGACCGCGCTCGACCTCGATCCGATTCGCGTTTCAATTCCGGTTACGGTTCTGGTCGCGTTCCTGCTCCTCAGGATCAACGAATCCGCCGCCATCCGCGGCGATTCCGCCGTCGCGATGATATCGGTCGGATCGCTGGCGGCCGGCGTGCTGATTATCTCCGTTTCAACCGGGATGACGACCGACGTTTGCAACTATATGTTCGGAACGATTCTCGCCATGAGCAAGAGCGACGTAACGCTTTCAATCGCCCTGTCCGTGATCGTGCTGATTTTATACTTCATTTTCTATAACCGAATTTTCCTGATCACGTTCGACGAGGCGTTCGCGCGCACGACCGGTATCCGCGTCGATTTTTATAATATGCTCCTCGCCGGGCTGACGGCGATTACCGTCGTGCTCGGGATGCGGATGATCGGAGCGCTGCTGATCTCCAGCCAGTTGATCCTCCCGGCGCTGACCGCGATGCGGCTGTTCAAGTCGTTCCGCGCCGTGATCGTCTGCGCCGCGATCGTTTCAATCGTCAGCTTCATCGCCGGATTGTCGCTTTCTTATTTCGCCGCGACGCCCGCCGGCGCTTCCGTCGTTACGGCGCAGCTTTTCTTTTTCCTGACTTTTTCGCTGATCCGAAAAATCAGGCAAGCCGAACCCGCCAGAGGAAGGTAAAATAAAACGCATGAATCGAAACGTGTATAAAAAAAAGCTGCTGACGCTGCTGGCTGCGCTTAGCGCCGCTATCGTAAGCGGCTGCGCCGATAAATCCGTTCCGGTATCGTTCGTCGACTTTACCGCGACGCCGACTTCCGACGCGCCGACGTCGACGCCCACGCCGATGGCGATCCCCGTCCGGCCGACCGAAACGGCGGATCCGGCGCTGCCGACGGCTCATGTCACAATTTATCCGACCGAAACGCCGATTCCCGGCGTCGATATCCAGATCGGCGAAAAAATGTTTATCGCGCAATGCAACGACGTTTACCTGAACGCCGCCGATTATATTGGGAAGATCATCATGCTGGAAGGGCTTTACAAACACGCCGAATATCCGTTTCAGGGCCGGAAAATCGTCGAGCAGTACGTTATGCGCTACGGTCCCGGCTGCTGCGGCAACGACGGTTCGGCCGGGTTCGAGCTGGATTACGACGGCGGCGGATTTGAAGATAACGACTGGGTGCGCGTGACCGGTACGATCGATATGATCCCGCGCGAAGGAACCGATTACTTCCGTCTCGTCCTGCGCGTCATCCAGATGGTTAAGCTGGAAGAACGCGGCGCGGAATTCGTATTGCAGTAAGCGAAAGAAGAAAAAAACTTTCCAAGACAGTCCGGCCGAACGATACGCCGTTATTCTTTCGCGGACGACGATTTTCTATTCGCCGTATAAACGCCCAAAAGGATCAGAATCGCGCCGGCCGCCTGGGAAATTAGAAATTCTTCATGCAGAATAAAAATACCGGCCGCGATAGAAACAACGGCCGCTATTCCTACGAACGAAGCGGTCCGATTGACGCCGATTTTAGAAATCGCCATATTCGCCATAAAAAAGGCGAGAACGGAACAGCCGATTCCCTGATATAAAACGGCGATCAAAAAATTCCCGTCGGTAAAAGGCAGCGATAGCCAAGCGTACAGATCTCCGCCCAAAACCGCCTCCGCAACGGCGAGCGCGACGAACAGAACGGCTCCGGCGAAAAGCATTACAAAAGTTATCTCAGCTCCGGAATAGTTCCGCGCTTTTTCAACGTATACGCTGTAAAGCGCATATGAAACCGCCGCGGCGGATAACATCGCGTAACCAAGGGGAGAGAAATTTAACGTAACCCCTGCCGCGAATATGGTCGCGATAACGCCCGTCAAAGTTATCAGGATTCCGACCGTCTGGCGAACTTCCGGCTTTTTACGCAGAATCAAAGAAGACGCCAAGAGCGAAATTACCGGGATACAGGAAAGAAAAACGCCGCTTTCCGACGCGCTCGTATAGTTGATCCCGATCGTTTCCCCGATAAAATAACAGGCAGGACAAAAAACCGCCACCCGCAGCAGCGGTTTTACCGGTTTTCCTTTCAGATCAATTTTCGCGATTCCCAAAACGGCGCAGAATCCCATCAACAGCGCAGCGATCAGAAATCGCCAACCCAATAGCGAGAACGGGGAAACACGATCGGTAACTTGTTTCGTAAATATGTAACTCAATCCGAACAGCGTTTCACAGCCGATCGCGCATAGCGATCCGATTAAGATATCTTTACGATTTTCTCCGTTCAAAATCTGACTCCGATCGTATCCGGCCGCGCGTCGGGCTGAATCAGTATCGACCTCAGCGAAGCAAAAAACGAAATACGTTTAAGACGAAGAAAAGGGCTTCTTTTACCGGCCCTTTCTTCGCAAATCGACTCAGCGTCCGAACATCATGCGACCGACGATCCAACCGCAAACGATTTACCTGCGCCGCCGCTTACAGCTTCGATTACAGCGCGCTTAGCTGTTTTTCCAAACTCGCGGCCGTATCGCGGTAAACCGTCAGCTTCTCGCGCTCTTTCTCAACCACGGCAGCCGGCGCTTTTTCCGCGAACGGCGAATTCAGCAGCTTCTCCAAGCGCGCAATCTGGCCGTTCATATCTTTCAGTTCTTTCGTCAACCGTTCGCGTTCGGCTTTCGGGTCAATATCTTCCGCGACCAGGAGATAGATCCCGACGCCCGACGCGGCCGTCGAAAGCGCGCCCGCCGGAGCGGCGTCCAACGCGCGGACGATTTCCAACCGATCCGGATCGAGCGCGGCCAAAACGCTCAACACATCGCGCAACCCTTCGAAAAGCGCGGAATCTTCGCCCGCGGCGATAACGGCGGGGACACGCAGTCCGGCCTTGACGTTCTTTTCGGTCCGAATATTTCGGATCGCGCGGATAACGTCCTGAACGAGCGTCATTTCCGCGATCGCGCTCTCCTCAACGCGGCAGACCGTCCCCGGTTCCGGCCATTTGGCGATAATCAACGAATCTTCCCAGCCGCCGGCCGGCGCAAGGGCGCCGCTCTTATCGATCGCCGCCGCGCGCAAATGACGCCACAACGCCTCGGTCACAAACGGCGTAAACGGATGAAGCAGGCGCAGACACGTATCCAGTACGCGAACCAGCGTCCGCGTCGTCAGGAACGCCGTATTCCCGCCTTTCGCCTGCTGAATCTTCGCGATTTCCAAATACCAATCGGCATACTCGCCCCAGAAAAAGTCGTAAATCTGTCGTCCCGCTTCGCCGTAGGAATGAGCTTCGAATAAACGGTTGACCTCCGTTACCAGCGTTTCCGTCCTTGACAGGATCCAACGGTCGGCGCAGCTCAACTCCGCCGCATCGTTCGGATCGAGCGCGTCCGGCGTCCGCTCGAACGTCGAGAGTACGAACCGGCCCGCGTTCCAGAGTTTATTAGCGAAATTGCGGTTGGATTCGACTTTCTTGACGCTTAGATTCGTATCGTTCCCAGCCGTCGAACCGACGAGAAGCGTAAAGCGCAGCGCGTCCGTCCCCAGTTCGTCCATGACGGTCAAAGGATCGATGACGTTCCCTTTCGTCTTGCTCATCTTTTTGCCGTGCTCGTCGCGGACCAGGCCGTGAAGATAAACTTCGGTAAACGGAACTTCGCCGGTCAGGTACAATCCCGACATAATCATCCGCGCTACCCAGAAAAACAGGATATCATAGCCGGTTTCCATCATGACCGTCGGATAGAAATAGGCCAAATCAGGCGTTTCCTCCGGCCAGCCCAGCGTCGAAAACGGCCAAAGCCCGGACGAGAACCAGGTGTCCAGGACGTCCTCGTCCTGTTTCAAATTCTCCGAAGCGCATTTCGGACAGGTCCGGGGTTCGCTCCGGCTGACGATCGTCTCGCCGCAATCCTGACAGTACCAGACCGGGATACGGTGTCCCCACCACAGCTGCCGCGACACGCACCAGTCCTGAATATTCTCGAGCCAGTTCAGGTAAACTTTCGTGAAACGGTCCGGAATAATCTTGACCGTTCCGTTTCGAACCGCTTCGATCGCCGGTTCGGCGAGCGCTTCCATGCGTACGAACCACTGCGTCGAGATCATCGGTTCGATAATTTCGCCTGAACGCTGCGAGCGCGGGACGTTCAGCGTATAGTTTTCCTCTTTCAGGACCAGCCCGGCTTCTTTCATGTCCGCCCACAGCTTTTTCCGCGCCGCGAAGCGATCCAGGCCCGTATACGGCGCGCCGGCCTCGTTAATTTTCGCGTCCAAGTCCAAGATCGTAATCGTTTCGAGACGGTGCGTCTGACCGATTTTGTAGTCGTTCGGATCATGCGCCGGCGTAATTTTCAATGCGCCGGTACCGAACTCGCGGTCGACGTACGTATCGGCGATAACCGGAATTTCGCGCCCGATGATCGGAACGCGGACGCGTTTCCCGATATACGCCTGATAACGCTCGTCTTCCGGATGGACCGCGACCGCGGTATCGCCTAAAATCGTTTCGGGACGCGTCGTCGCGACCGGGAGATACGCGCCGCTGTCGTCCGCAAGCATATATTTAAAATAATATAAAAAGCCCGGTTCCTCGCTGTATTCGACTTCCAGATCGGAAACCGCCGTCCGTAATTTCGGAGACCAGTTCACGATCCGCGGGCCGCGGTACATCAAACCGTCCTCATACAGACGCACGAAAAATTCGCTGACCGCTTTCGAAAGCCCGCTGTCAAGCGTAAACCGTTCCCGCGACCAATCGCAGGACGCGCCTAAACGGCGGATCTGCTCCCCGATTCGCGTCGAATAAAAATCTTTCCACTCCCAGACTTTCTCGACGAACCTTTCGCGCCCTAACGCCTGGCGCTCGATCCCGCTTTTATTCAGCTCGCGCTCAACGACCATCTGCGTCGCGATTCCGGCATGATCCGTTCCGGGAACCCAAAGCGTCGGGACCCCTTTCATGCGGTGATACCGGATCATCAAATCTTCCATCGAAACAAACATCGCGTGGCCCAAATGCAGTTCGCCGGTAACGTTCGCCGGAGGAATCGAAATCACGTACGGCTTGATCGACGGATCGAAGCCGGCGCCGCGCGGATCGTTCGAGGGCTGAAAATAGCCGCGTTCGTTCCAATCCTGATACAGCGCCTCCTCGGTCTGCTTGAAATCATAGGTTTTCGGTAATTCCGGATAACTCATGTCTTCAAATCTCCTCATTTTAAATAAAAACTTTCGTCTCTCTGAAAAATATGAGGACGAAAGCCGAACGATCGCTTCCGCGGTACCACCTCACTTCGGCGAAATCCCTCGCCGCGCTCGTACGTATCGCCGACGCTGTAACGGGCTGACCCGGACCGCTCTACTTGGATCCGCCTGATTCTGCGGATCGGTTCTGCGGTCGACCTGATCGGGCGACGGCTCGGGCCGGCTCCGGAAGTCGCAGCGTACAAATTCTTCCGTTCTCTGAAAGCGCGGTTTTCCGACTTATTTCCCGAAAATCCTGATGAAAATTATAAACCTGACGGGCTGGATTCAAAATTCTGCACGCCGAAAAGGTGATCCGGCGCGTTCGCTCATTCGCCGGGAAGCGTCCCGTCCGTTTCGGCCGTTCCGGGCGCGTCGCAGTCCGGAGCTGCCGAATCCGGAACGTCCGCTTCGGCCGGCTGATCGTCCCGTTTTGCGCCTAAAAGCGACGGGTTTTCCCTGACCGGTGAAAAGCGTAAAATCGAAACCCCGACGCCGTTTCGAAACGCCGGATTCGCGGAGACCGAAACCTGCCGATAGAACGACGCCGCTTCGGATAATAACGTCTCGAAGGAATCCGCGTCCGAAACGTCCGGATTCGAACGGTTCAAAAATATCGCCCAATACAGCCAAAACAGCAGCAGCGCCGCCGCGCCCGCGAACCAAACCCAAATCATGCCTTCACCTCATTTCCAACAGCGGCGGCTTCGGAACAACAGACGCTGTTCCGTAATTCCGCGAAGATCGCGGCGGCGAAACGCTCTTTCCGCCAGGGATAATCGCTCATCAGCGCGGCCAGTTCCGCCGCCGTCTCCGGCGCGCGCGCAACGATCCGTTCCAGCAGTTCCCGCGGCAGGATTACATCGGACGGAACGTCATATTTCAACGCCATTTCCTTACGCCAATCGCGCAGCGCCTGACGCCGGTTCATAGCGGAGGGACTGGGCAGCGGATGCGTCGCCGGGAACGTCAAATCCGCCGGATCCAGCAAACAGCGCAGATTTTGCAGCAGCGATTTTCCATGCTTCCGCAGCACGCGTTCGCTCAAACCGGGGAAATTGCGCAAATCTTCCATCGTCCGCGGACAGCGCAGCGCTAATTCGGTCAGCACATCATTGCGCACGACACGGTACGTCGGCCTGTTTTCCAGCTCGGAAATAGACTCTCGCCAGGCGACCAGCGCCTGAAGCCGAATCGCTTCGCGTTTAGACAACGACTGCGGCGTTTTCGTAACCCGCCACCAGCAAGCCTCAGCCGGACGGTTCGATCCGCAGGGCGTCGCGCACAGATGGAAGAAATCTTCCTCGGCCAACGCGTTCAAGCCGCGTTCGGATAACTCCCGGGAAAACCGGTCGCGCAGCCGCCGCAGGTAGATCGTATCCCCGGCAGCGTAACGCATCATTTCGCCGCTCAGCGGCCGCTTTCCCCAATTGGCTTTCTGAAATTTTTTATCAAGCCTGATCCCGAATTCGCTTCCAAGCAGCGCGCCCAGTCCGATTTCTTTCCGGCCGAGGATCCGCGCCGCGATCATCGTATCGAAAACATTCGCGAATTCAAACCCAAAATCGCGTTTCATACAGAGGATATCGTATTCGCCGGCATGAAAAATCTTCTCGATCGTCTTGGACGCAAAAACTGCCCGGAGCGGTTCTAACGATTCGAGCGCGAGCGGATCGATCAGAATATTCCGTCCGCGCGCCGAAAGCTGAACCAGGCAGACTTTTTCGAAATAGGCGAATAAGCTGTTCGATTCGGTATCGACCGCGATCGACGAACTGCCGCCCAACCATTCCGCTATCGACGGCAACTCCTCGTCGCGATCGATCAGCTCGACCGAACAATCCTCAAAATTCAATTCCATGCCCCGAATTATACCAACCATCCGATCCGCCTGCGGATTCGATTTTTCGATTCAGTCTGATCCGCCGCCGGCGCAATGTCTTTTCGTCCGAATTAATTCCGTAGAAAGACATATGTTCCGATCTTCGTTTCCCATATCTCCGTCCCGTTATTTCAAGCGCATTTACGACTTTTTCCGATCCCTGTGAAAATTCACAGTTGCGCGGACGCCGGTTTTGTCGTATGATCATTTTAGAATTTTAGTTCCAATAAACGAAAGGAATCCGCATGAAACATAACCAAGACGCACCTTCCAACCAGCGCCAATCTTTCCCGATCCAAGGCGCGCCTCAGCCCGGCGGCGAATTCGAAATCGTCGCCATCTCGGCCGGCGAAGGAAACGGCTGGCGCTTCGACGCGGCCGTCCTCCAACAGGCCCTGCCGTTGTTCGACGAAGTGCAATGCTTCATCGATCATATTCAACCCGGCGTCCGAACGAATCACAGCGTCCGCGATCTGGCGGGTATTCTTTACGATCCGCGCTGGGACGAATCGAACCGGGCGATTTGCTGCCGGCTGAAACCGCTCGGACCGGCGTCCAATCTGCTGACCGAACTCGGCGCAGCCATCTTAGCCGAACCGGAGCTGCGCGCGAACGTCGGTTTCTCGGCGGATTTAGGATTCTGCGCCGACGGGAACGCGGTTCGGGAATTAAAACGCGTTTATTCCGTCGATCTCGTCGTCAACCCGGCGCGCGGCGGCGCCTTCAAAGCCGTGATCGAAAAACTGACCCGTCGAAACGGCTCCGACGAAGAAGCGATCCGCGGCGCGTTCAGCGCCGAGGCGGAGAACTGCGCCGATTCGCTGCGGGAGGCGCTGCTGGAAGAATCGCTGCGCGCGAGCCAACTCCCGAACGTCGCGGCCGAACGGATCCGCGCCAAGTTCGACGGCACGCCGTTTTCGCCCGAAACGCTCCGCGCCGAAATTGAAGACGCGCGCCGCTATATCAGCGCGCTGAGCGGACGCGAAACCGTCCGCGGCGTTCCCGCCGGTTCCGTTCGATTGGTTTCCGAAACGGACCAGATCACGGTCGCGCTGCACGATCTCCTCGGCGCGGAACGTCCGGCGCAGTTAGCCGGGATCCAAAGTGCGCGTCTGAGCGGGATCCGCGAATTTTATACGCTCGTAACCGGCGACGTCGATTTTCACGGCGGTTTCTACGCCGAACGGGCGCGCTTCGCGACCAGCGCCGATCTCCCCGGCATCTTAAAAAACGCCTTGAATAAACTTGTCGTCCAACGCTGGGAGGAACTCGGACGCAGCGGGTACCGCTGGTGGGAACCGATCGTCACCGTCGAGCATTTCAACAACCTTCAGACGATCAGCGGCATTCTGGTCGGTGAAATCAACCTGCTCCCGACGGTCGGCGAAGGCGCGCCGTACAACCCGCTCAACGTCAAGGAATCGAACGAAAACGGCAGCTGGACCAAATACGGCGGATATCTGGGGCTGACGATCGAGATGTTCGAACGCGACGACACGATACGGCTGCGGCAGTTTCCGCAGAAATTAGCGACCGCCGGGTTGAGGCGAATTTCCGCGCTCGTCGCCGCCGTCTTTACAGACAACAGCGGCCTCGGCCCGGTTCTTTCCGACGGGAAGAAGCTTTTCGACGCAGCGCATCGGAACTTAGGCGCGTTCCCGCTCAGCGCGGAAAACTGGGAAAAGGCGTCGGCTTCGATCTACGACCAGCCGCTCTTGACCGCGGGCGTCGCCGACCAACCGAAACAGGCGGTCGACGCTCGCTACCTGATCGTGCCGCGCGGGCTGCGCCTGACCGCGGAACGGATCCTCTATCCGACGCTGGCTTACGAGCCTTCGATCAACAGTGAAAACCTGCAGCGCGGCGCCGCGGGCGACGTCGTTACTTGCCCGGAGTTCAGCGATCCGAACGACTGGGCCGCGGTCGCCGATCCGAAACTCACGCCGGCGATCTTTATCGGGGAACGATTCGGACTTCTGCCCGAAATTTATATCGCCGACGGCCAAATCAGCGGCGCGCTCTTCACCCATGACGAAGTCCGAATCAAAGCGCGTCATTTCCTGTCCGTCTTCGCGGCCGACTACCGCCCGCTCTTTAAGTCGAACGTCGCGAACGGATAATTCGCGAACATGTTTTGAAATCTATCGAAAGGACTGAAATTTTCATGAAAAGAGTATTCGCATCCCGTAAATTCTGGGCGTCGATCGTCGCCCTCCTCTACGCTTTCCTAAGTGTCCTCGCGCCCGATTTCCCGATCACGGAAGAAGTTACGACCGGCGTCGTAACGGTCCTCGCCGCCTATATCCTCGGCGTCGCGCTCGAAGACGGGCTGCGGGCCGCGCCGTCCGGCCGGCCCGGCGGGAAGAACGTCGTAAAAGCGGGGAAACGCCAGCCTGTGGATAACGGCGTGGATAAACCGGCCGACCGCGGCGGATAAATTCCGGATAAACGCCGCCTCTCCTGTGGATAACCGACCGCCCCGGCGCAGGTTGTCCACAAGGAGGCGCGCGCTTTCCGCGCTTCAATAACAAAACCCGAACGGAGTATTTTTATGTCTCACGATTTCGACTTCTATAAAGGGATTGTCCGCGAGATAATCGCCGACGAAGCCGGGAAACGATTCCCGGACCAGACGATCCGCGCCGGGCTGAGGCTGGCGTTAAACGATTACCAGCGCTACTTCCCGCGAACCAGGTTCGAGGACGTCGCCGCGACGCTCGTCGGCGAAAATCTCCTCGAACTTCACGCCGTTTTTCCACCCGGCGACAGCTTAATCGGAATCCGTTTCCCGGAACCGAACACGGAGATCGTCGCTATCGACCGCGATAAAGTCGTCTTCAGCAGCGGCCGGACCTGTCTGCGCCTTTCTCCGATGCTCCAATTCATGCTCAAATATACGAACGGATCCAAACTGCGCCTGATTCTCAGTACGCCTCACACGATCGCCGCGTTGGAAGACGGAATAACGGAAACGTCGATCCCAATTCTTCACGCCGTAACGATCGCCAAAGGCGCGGCGGCTTACGCGCTAAGAATTCGCGCCAACGCCGTTACCGAAATTCACGGGAAACGGATCGAGGAGATTAACGCGCTGCGCCAAGAAGCGAAGACGCTTTTTAACGAGTTCCGAATCGAATTAGCGGAGCGCGGGATCTGTGAAAAAGGTTTATATGAACCGCTTCCGGACGGCGTCCCTTTTCCGATATGAACCAAGCCCGAATGAATCGACCGACGCCGCATCAATGGATTATCGGCGAAAACTGCGACCTGATCCTGGCGCATGACAATCATGAACCGGTCCCGCTGATTACCGCGCCGGCGCGCTTTGATCCGACCGGGCCGCGCGTCCGTATCCATCACGAAGTTTATTACAGCGCCGGCGAAAACGAAACGCCGAGCAAAATTCGGCACCTCTGGTTCCGCGTCCTGATCGCCGAACGAATGCTCGCGCCTGACGGTTCTTTTTTCAGCCTTTCGGCCGACGAATTGCGCCGCCGGCTGAACGCGGTTTTAAAAGAAACGGGCGGTCTGCGCCTGACGACGCGCGCCGGAACGATCGCCGGACTTTACGGAAAGGACCACGTCGTCATCCAATCGGTCTTCGCGGAAGCGGAAACGTTCGAAATCCATCTCAGCACGCGAACCATGAACGACGTCCCGCTCCAGGCGCGCGACACGTGGCTCGCCGCCCCGTTCAACGCCGTTTCAACCTGGGGAGCGGCCGTCTGGCGATAGGGCGGGCGCGGATCCCGTTCGAAATCGCCGCCATTCCGCAAAAAAGGAGTGAAAGAACATGAACTATCCCTTATCAAGCTCCGTCAATCCCGGCGACGCGACGCTCGCCGATCAATATAACCGCCTGCGCAGCGACGCGCTCCGCTTCGGCGCGGACGAAAACGCGAGCGTCACCGTCGCCGAAATGCTGCGCAGTTACCGCTCGCCGCTGCGCCTGACGATCGAAGGCCCTGCGCTGCGGCTGGAAGCGTCCGCGGCGCAGCCGTGCGCGCTCCTGATAAACGGCGTCCCCGCCGAAGTCCGCGCCCCATTGACGTTGACGCTGTCCGCCGCCGAATTTCCGAACGGCGGGAATCTGTCGATCGCCGCGAAGAAAACGCCTTCGTCGCCCGGATTCGAATTAACCGCCAAAGAGACGTCCGTCCCGCTCAACCCGGACGAGCGAAAGATCGCCGAAATAACGTTTAACGCAGCGAAAAACGAAATTGAATCGTTCGCGCTCGCCGACGGGGACCGCGTCCCGAGCTTCAGCGCCGAAACAGTCCCGCTCGCGCCCTGCGGACGGCTAACGTTCGTCAGCGGGAATCCTTTTCCGGCCTTCGACGTCGCCCAGGCGGTGACGCTGTACTTTACGCCGTATCAGGGGCGGGAAATCGCGCTGTTCAATCCGTCGCGAGGTTGGCGTATGGAACGGTTCGACGAACTTTCGCTGCCGCTGGCCGGCTTGAACGCGGCGTGCTGCTATGATATTTTTTTGACCCGAACGGCGGCGGGAGCCGCGCTGCGCGCCGAGCCGTGGGCGTCGCTGACGAACCGGAACCGGGCTCTGATCCGTCAGGACGGCGTTCCCGTCCTGGACGGGAATCCGGAATTTAGATATTTAGGGACGCTCGGGCTGAGCGAAAAAGGGAAAAGCCGCGATACGGCCAGCGAGCGGAACCTATGGAACCTGCATGGCGCGGCGTACCGTCCGTTACGGAAACTTTGCGCGCCGGCTCAGATCGCGCCGAGCGTTATAAATCGCTGGACGGCGTACGCCCGCGACGAAACGGCCGCCGTCAGCGCCGTCATCGGGTTCGGCAGCGCCGGGTTCACGCTCTCCGCCGTCGGTTCGCTTCAATCAATTTCAACCGGCTGCGCGCTGGTCGGGATCGGGATCGACGCGCCGCTCGGCGATCCGGACCTGATCGTCAACAGCGCCGAATTAACCGCGCAAGCCGTTTCGCCCGGACCGCTGACCGCAATGATGATCGGACGCGACAGCGCGCGCCATCTCGGAAAGCATACGTATGCCATGATCGCTTACGCGACCGGATCGGGGACTGTTTTCAACGGCAACTGCCACCCGCAGAACCAGATCGGACTCAGCGGCGGCTTTTTCGGATAACTTTCTTTTTTCCCGGCCGCGGCGTATAGAAAAACCGGCGCCAAAGGGCGGCGCAATTTTGAATAAAGTATAATCGTCTCATGATGAATACGATTATCCTGATCGCCGGCGACCTGTTCGTCACGATTTTTCAAGGCTTTTACATGGGCGTCGGAATCCGTCAATCCGCCGGAACGGCCAATATCCTGGCGATGACCATCCCGACGCTCGTTTGTTGGCTGGCGTTAAGCGCCGCGTTCGGAATTTACCGCGATATCCCGAACCATGAGGAGCGCGCAGCCGCCATCCCCAAAAACGAAACGAACCGGCGCGGGTTTCCCGCGTTTTGGCGATCGCTCCGGAACCTCGCGAACTTAATCGGAAAATCGCTCGAATCCCAACGGTTCTTCGCCGTTTCGGCGGTATTTTCCGGAACGACCCTTTTCGCGGTACTTTATCAGACTTGGTACTGGAACGCGATTTTAAAATTGAGTTATCCGTTTTCGATTCGGTTCGCTTTTTATTTCGCTTCGATCGGGATCTACCTGATGATTTTCTGGCGCGGAATATGGACCTTATTCGTCGCTGTCCGCGTCGTCGCGCGGAAATTTATCTGGATGCGCGCCGCCTGTTACCTGGTAACCGCCGCGATCGTTCTTTTCCAGATTCCGGCGCTGATCCTGACGGTCGAATATGCGCCGCGGCGTTTCACGCTCGAAAAAATCGAAACGGTTCCGGATCGAACCGCGATCGTCTTCGGCGCCGGCGTTTATCCGAACGGAGAGGCGTCCGGCGTACTGCGGGATCGGGTTTTAACCGCGATCGCGCTCTTCAAAGCAAAAAAAATTGATACGATCCTGCTGAGCGGCGACAATTCCGATCTGAGCCGAAACGAAGTTGACGTTATGGCCGAGTTGACGCTCAAAAACGGCGTCCCGGAAAAGGCAATCCTGCGCGACCCCAACGGATTGAGTACGATTGAGACCTGCCGGAACGCCGCCGAAAAATTCGGTATCCATGCCGGCGCCTTGATTACGCAGGATTTTCATACCGCCCGGGCGTTATACGTCTGCGATCAGTACGCGGTAAACGCCGTTTCCGTCGCGGCCGACCGCGCGTCCTATAACATGTACGGTTGGGCGCTTTGGACCGTGCGCGATTGGATGGGGCTGACCTTAAGTTGGCTTCATTTCAATCAGAAATAAACCAGACCGGATTCCGGCTTTTGATTAGATTATACTAATTACAATTCGATAAGCTTTTCTCATTTTTTTGCGTTTGACGTACGTTATATATGTTAAAATTTAAGCGGCGGCTTGAGGGAAACAGGCCGTTATCGTCGGTTGATAAAAGATAAAGAAATGAGGAATTCATGAAGAAATATATTTGCCCCGCGTGTCAATACGTTTATGACCCGGAAGTCGGCGATCCGGACAGCGGAATCGCCCCGGGAACGGCGTTCGAAGATATTCCGGAAGATTGGGTTTGCCCGCTCTGCGGCTTAGCCAAGGCCGATTTCGAACTCTACGAAGAATAAGGCTTAACCTTTTTCCGGGAATCGGGAATGAAACGCCGGTTCCCGGCTGTCTCTTAAACGGGCAGGTTTAAGACGATAAAAAATTGCCTCCAGGAAGGGCAATCAAAAAATCAATGAATAAGGGAGATATTTAAAGAATGGAACTCAAAGGCTCGAAAACCGAACAGAATCTGATGACGGCGTTTTCCGGCGAATCGCAGGCGACGAATAAATACGCTTACTACGCCTCGGCCGCGAAGAAAGAAGGCTACGAACAGATCGCCGCGATCTTCACCGAAACGTCCGGCAACGAACGCGAACATGCCAAACTGTGGTTCAAATACCTGCACGGCGGCGCGGTTCCCAAAACCGCGGTCAACTTGTTAGACGCCGCCGCCGGCGAAAACTATGAGTGGACCGAAATGTATAAAGAGTTCGCCGAAACGGCGCGCGAAGAAGGCTTTAAGGAAATCGCCGCGAAATTCGAACTCGTCGCGAAAATCGAAGCCGCGCATGAAAAACGCTACCGCAAATTAGCCGCCAACCTTGACGACAACAGCGTTTTCGAAAAAGAAGAAGAAGTCGTTTGGATCTGCCGCAACTGCGGTCATCTGCATTTAGGTAAAAAAGCGCCGGAACTTTGTCCGACCTGCGCGCATCCGAAAGCCTACTTCGAAGTCGCCGCGTTCAACTACTAAAATCGTTTTAATGCATGCCGAAGTCCCGCTCTCTGACGAACGGGATTTTTTTAATACGATATAAAATTGAATCCTGTCCGAAAAACGCCCGAGCGGCCTGAAGAAACAGATCGGCCGTTGTACCGGGATCCTGAAACGAACGGTTCCCTCGCTGCGCGCCGTTTATGCGCACGGATCCGTCTGCCTCAACGCATACGATCGTGAAATCCGGTAAGCCGAACGTTGTTTTTTTCCGCTGCCCGCCGAAAAACCCATTTAAAAGCGCGGAGCCGCGGGTTTCCCCGCGGCCCGATTGATTCGGAAGCGCGACGCTGTTCTTATCGTCTCACGTACCGTTTCCGGTTCCCGATATTCCCATTGCAAGGTTCGCCTTCAGCAGGCGATCTCGTCGCGCGTCCGGGAAACTTCAGATTGCGATTTATCGGCTATAGCCGATCTTTGCATTTTCCATCGCCATCTCGACATCCATAGGAATTATGAATTCAGGATTCCCCATGTACCCCGGTGCAACGTCATACTTATTGAAAACTATAACTAAATTGCCATCCTCGTTAATCAGGTACTGATTATGGTTCCCGACGCTGGCGAGAAGGTCGTCCCAATTCAACGTTTCATTCAATTCAGCCGCATTCCCGTCGATCCAGTAAAGCACATTTTCAGTCTCCGTCATTTTCTGTCGCATCTGGCGCAAAATTTCTTCACGAAGGATATTCGACGCAGCGCTTCCCGGGAAAAAGTAATCGTCCAGCAGGATCAACTCGCGCGTTTGCTTGTTGAAATTGAAGAAAGATGTCGAGCTGTACGAAGAGCCGGCCGCGGTAAAGTATTCAAGCGCCAAAGTCAGAATAGATTCGGTATCCGTCGCAATATAGAAATCGTAATTGACCATATAATACGGATTTTCATTCGGGAATTCGGACAGAATCTTACGCGCGTCATTCTCAAACTGGTCGATCACGTCATAAGCAACGCTCTGAATATAGTCGTTCAGACTGTCTTGATACACCGAATCCGCCATACCGCGAATCTCCGGGATCTTGACCTCGGCTTCGTAATTGCCGTAGCGGGCGCTGTATTCGACCTTCGTGACAAAATGGAGACCGTTCGGATCCCCGAATACGCCTTCCGCGTCATAATCGTCCGTAAAATCGCCCATCATCGCCGGGTTGGCAATCCGCGCCGCTTCGTCTTCAGCATATCCTTCGTACGGAAGCGCAGAATTACTCGTCATCGAACCGTCCGCCGCGCGCTGATCGGGTAAAAAGACGCCGTTTTGATCGTAGCAATCGGTAACGCGCAAGCCGTCCTGATAGAAATAACCGCATTCATAACGCGGAGACGGATCATTCGGCATCATCCCTTGCATCGCCGGTGAACTCGCCTGAAAACCCGGGATCGTATACGATTGCGCGGATACGGCTGCTGTTATAACGGAAACCAACAGAATTGTTGAAAGAATTACAATAGCTTTTTTCATTTTTTTTACCTTTTCTAAATCGTTTCAGTATTTTTTACTGCAGTCTAAAATAGAAACGCCGCTTCCTTGAAAAAAGTTCCAACTTTGCCGTAAAATTCGTTTTCTATCTTTGCGATTCATGATTTTCCGACACAGGGACCTATAATAACGGGAAATCGTTCTGTAATTCATAATACATAGGAAATCGCAGAACGATTTTCATCATCAGAAAAATATTTGAAACGACTTCCCTAACCTGCCCGTATTGATCCAAAGCCGATTCAAGACCTCGGCCCGATACGCCCCGTCAGGATGCTAACGCAATAATCGCCATCGTGCTGATCAGGAGATGCTTCTTAAAATTCTCAATGACGACATTTTCGTCGAAATTATGAATATTCGACGGTTCCTGATTCGGAAATTCCGGACCGAAGGCAACGAAATTACCGCCGAATTTCTTCGCGTACGTACCGCCGCCGATCGCGTACGGTTCAGCCTCCAGATCCCCGGTCGCCGTCCGATACGCGCTCATCAGCCGCGAAACGACAACGCTGTCCTTCGGGACATAGTGCGGCGACGATGAGGAAATCACCTTGAATTCGAGGTTATAGCGCTTCGCCATCGCCGTATACGCGTCGATCATCCCTTCCAACGTCAGCGTCACCGGATAGCGGATATCGATACAAAGCGTCCGTTCTTCGCCGTCGTACCGAATCTTCCCAAGATTCAGCGATAATGAACCCGAGTCGGCGTCGGAAACAGCCAAACCGAGTTTCTCTCCGCGCGTATCGCGTCCGATTTCCGCCGCGACGAATTTCAACAGCCCGTCGGCCTCGTCGCCGAAAAAGCGCGTCAGGATCATCGCCGCGCTGACGACCGCATTAACGCCGATCTCGGGAACTGAACCGTGCGCCGCCAGACCTTTTACACAAAGGCGGACGTTCCCGTCGTCTTCGACCCTGACGTCGGTTTCGTATCCGCGCGAATCTTCCGGATCGATCGAAGCCGCTAACGCGGCCGCGTCAACCCGTTTTCCATCAAGGACGACAACCGCTTCCGCGGGAACCGCGTTGAAAGCTTCCCCGCCGTAAAAAGAGCGGATCGGCGAGTCGGCGACCGGAAACGATAACTCGGTCCATAAATTCCCCTTTTCAGCGAAAATAAGCGGGTAGCCGGCGTCCGGCGTAAACCCCATCGACGGGACCGGACGGTGCTGAACGAAATATTCCATGCATTTCGACCCCTGTTCCTCATTCGTCCCGACGATAAGCTGAATTTTCTTCGTCAGCGGCAAGCCCAAATCGCGGATTATTTTCAATCCGTAAAGCGCCCCGACCGCGGGGCCTTTATCGTCGCTGACGCCGCGCCCGTAAAGACGTCCGCCGCGCTCAACCAACGTAAACGGATCGCTGGCCCAGCCTTTTCCCGCCGGAACAATATCGAGGTGCGCCATGACGCCGACCGCCTCAGCTCCGTCTCCGTAAGAAACCGTCCCGGCATAATTATCGACGTTATCCGTCTCGAAACCTTCCTCCGCGGCGCGGGCGAGGAACGCCGCCAACGCTCGCGCCGGCTCTTTTCCGAACGGGTATCCCGGCTCCGTCTCGCCGCGTTCGCTGTTGATCGCGACCACGTCGGCTAAATCCCTAATAAACAACGGCCAATACGCCTCAATTTTGGCGCGAACCTGATCTTTCAATTGTGTTAAGTCATGCATCATCAAGCGTCCCTTTTTCTATATTAAGGTATATGTTCTTTTGTTGATTATAATCGATTGACCTGATATTCCCGATCCCGCCGCGATCATCAGTCAAAAC
>JASBYO010000002.1 GCA_029983925.1 Flexilinea sp. | reverse complement strand
CAACGGGCCGGAACCGATCGAATGGACGACGTTGGAAATCAGCGATGGAACCGCGTTATTGCTCAGCCGCTTCGTGTTGGACGAAAAAAAATACGACGAATATCAGGATCGTCAGGACGCGGATATCTCATGGGAAAGTTCTGATATTCGGGCTTGGCTTAACGGCGATTTTTATGAAAATGCGTTCAATGGTTCGGAAAAATCGTTTATTCAGCCGGTCCGAATCGATCGGAACGATCGACTTAAACCGATCGGTAACCCGGAAACAGAACGGGATAATTACGTTTTCTTATTGAATTGGGCGGAATTAGCTTATTACGTCGGATTGCGCGTTATGGACGCCGCTCTTCCGACCGTTTACGCGGCCTCCCGCGGTATTCATCTGAGCAACGACGGTTTTTCGGACTGGTGGCTACGCTCAACCGATTTCAGCCGCAGCTATCAGATCGGCGGCGTTTGCACGATTGACAAGTTCAGTTATAACGGCGTCCCGTCGTCGGAAAAAATTTGCGGCGTTCGTCCGGTTATCAAGCTTCGCGTGTCGGACGAAATTACTACGGCGTCAGGCGAAACGTCCGCAGCGAGCGATCTCCTCATCGGCGACTTGGTACAATTCGGCAGCTTTGAGCAGGATGGCGACAGCGCAAACGGATCTGAGCCGATCGATTGGCAAGTGCTGGATATTACGGATGATTACGCGCTGCTCCTAAGTAAATATCTTTTAGCCCGCGGCAGTGTGGATGAGAGCTGCGAGCCGTATACCTGGAAGCAGAGTATGTTGCGTAATTGGCTGAACGGATCGTTTTATAGCGAAGTCTTTTCGGATTTAGAAAAAAGCCGGATCCGGTTGACCCGATTGGATAATTGGGATAGAACGCTGCCGGGGTCGAAAAGCGATTTTGAAACAGATGATTATGTCTTTTTGTTAAGCCCATCGGAATTTGAAAATCTCGTAAAGGGAGATTTTCGTTTCGGACGGTTGACGCCGGCGCTCCAGCGTGAATATGACTTTATCGGGACCGACCCTGTGGGATGGTGGCTGCGGCCTTTGGGGACGGTTTTATCCGGTCCGAGCCACGTTTTTTCGGACGGATCGGTTGTAAATCAATGCCTTTCATATTGCTGCGACGGGTTTTATTTCGTTCGTCCGGCGATCCGAATCAGTCTTGACCCGGATCAACCGTAAATTTTGTTTATTGTCCGATTAGACTATGGCGAACGGCGACAATCATCGGAGGTTTTATTATTGCTTGGAATATCGGGCGCGGCGGACACGAACGGGGCACATTATTTACATTATGTTACATTCTGTGTCGGCGCACTGTGGCATTACAGACGTTTTAGTCGCGTAAAATGACATTCGTTGTTTGAATCGAGTGACAAAAGTTACTAAGGCAAGCGTTTACTTCCATTGCCAATTGATTATAATTAATTACATGATGTTCCGGCGTGGAAACGCCGCTCCAAACGATGACCGGAAAACATAAGGAGTGAATAAATGAAAAAATTGTTAGTTCTAATGCTTGCTGTTTTGGCGTTCGTTTCGCTGGTTTCGGGCGTTATTGCCGCTGACGTTACGCTTGTGATGGGTTCATGGCGCGCGGACGACGTTGACGCGATGAACGAACTGTTTGCCGCGTATGAGGAAGCGTCAGGTGTGAAAATTGAATTCAAACCGACCAATCCGACGGATTATAACGCGACCCTGCGCACGCAGTTGGAAGCCGGGACTGCGCCGGACCTGATGTACGCCCGTTCCTACGCGACCGGCGCGGATCTTTATAAAAACGGATTTTTCGCGAAAGTGAATGATCTGGAAGGCCTTGACGCCGCGTTTTCAGCAGATTATCTTGCTCCCTGGACAGCCGACGGGGACGTTTTCGCGGTTCCGATCCAGGCAGTCAACGCCGCGGTTTACTATAATAAAGATATTTTCGCTGAAGTCGGCTTGGAAATTCCGACGACGTTCGAAGAGCTTCTTGACGCTGCTCAAAAGCTCCAGGACGCCGGTTACGTTCCGTTCGCCAACGGCATCGCCGATAACTGGGATATTCTCGAATGCCTGTTCCTGGGCATGGTCCCGAGCTGGATCGGCGGGGCGGATGTCCGCGCCGAATATGAAAACGGCGAAAAACTGATGAACGATGAGGTCTGGGTAAAGGCTTACGCTGATCTGGCGAAGCTCGCTCCTTTCTTCCCGAAAGGTTTCGAGTCTGTTACTTATAACGACAGCCAGGCGCTGTTTGCGACCGGGAAAGCGGCGATGTTTGCCGACGGTTCATGGAATATCAGCGTTTATGACGACGCCGATTTTGATCTCGGTTTCTTCGCGATCCCGGCTCCCGCCGGAATGGAAACCCGGATGCAGTTCCACCCGGACGCCGCTATCGCCATGAACCCGGCGACGAAATACCCCGAAGAAGCGCGGGCTTTCCTTGCGTGGCTCTGTTCCCAGGACGGAACGGATACGCTCGCGAAATATTTGCCCGCCGGCTTCTTCCCCTATACGCTGAATAAAGTTGAGCTTGCCGATGTTCACGCGAAAGAAATGCTTGCGCTCGGCGACGGAAAGGCGAACGACGCCCGTTTTGTTTGGCCGAAGATGATCGACCTGTATACCCCGATGCTCGAAGCTTGCAACGGCGTTTTGAAAGGCTCGATGGATCCCCAGGCCGCGGCTGACAGCGTCCAGGCCGCTTGGGAAGCATTGACGGCGAAGTAAAATTTTCCCGAAGCGCGATTTATAATAAGGAGAGGCTGTGTCAGACGGTCATTTACAACGTCGCTGCGCAGCCTCTTTTCTGTTGATAATTCTTTGATAAAGAGGGAGATACGATATGGCTCAATCGGCGGGTCCCCGACGCAGCAGAATTTTCCGGGGCGGTTCGGATATTAATCCGAGCTGGCACTACTGGATGGTTTATTTACTGCCGGGTCTACTGATTTATATATTTTTTATGGCGTGGCCATTGGTCGATTCGGTTCGCGTTTCGTTTTATCAGACGGGAGAAGGGATTCGCCGATTCGTCGGCTTTTCGAACTATATTACGCTTTTTACCGACCCGATTCTTAAGGAGCGGTTTTGGGGCGCGTTCAGGCATACCTGGCTCTTTTTCGCGATTCATATGTGCGTGCAGAACGTTTTAGGGATTTTCTTCGCGACGATCCTGACGAATAAGACGATGCGCGGGGTCCGAGCGTATCAGATCATCCTCTTCCTGCCGGTTACGTTGTCGATTCTGGTTACCGGTTATCTTTGGAAACTGTTGCTGAACCCGGTTTGGACCGGTTCGGTATTTGAAAGCATGGGCCTCGGATTTCTTTCCCAGCCGTACTTGGGCATGGAAAATATCGCGCTCCCGGTTATTTCGTTGGTCAGCTGCTGGCAGTGGGTCGGGCTTCCGACGATGATGTTTTTCGCCGCGCTTCAAGGAATATCGGAGGAAGTTATCGAAGCCGCCTCGCTCGAAGGGTGCAGCGGGTGGCAGATGTTCCGGTTTATTCAGCTGCCGTTGATTATGCCGATTGTCGGGATTATCGCGATTTTGACGTTTGTCAACAACTTTAACGCTTTCGACGTTGTTTACGCGATGGAGGGTCCGAGCGGTCCCCCGAACTATTCGACCGATATTATCGGAACCTTCTTCTATCGGTTAGGGATCGCCGGAGAGCATCCGGTCGCGATCCCTAACCCGGGATTAGGCGCGACGCTGGCGACGGTTATTTTTGTCATGCTGACGATTTTCGTCGTTCCGACATTGATCAAGACGCAAAGGGAGGCGTGATTCTCATGAAAATCTTCAAATCGCAGCGTGTGCAGAACATGCATATTCCGTCGCATATCATACTGGTCGTCTGGTCTTTTATCGTTTTGTTCCCGATTTATATCATGATCGTTAATTCGTTCAAAACGAAATTTTCGATTTATGACAATCCTTTCGGGCTGCCGGAGAAATGGAATTTCAAAAATTATCAATACGTTTTCACGAACAGCGACTTTATGGGTTATTTTATGAACTCGATTCTGGTCGTTATCATTTCTCTGGCGTTAACGCTGGCGCTTGGGGCGTTCGCGGCTTATGCCTTGGCGAATTGGAAAGGCAAGGCTTCGAATCTGGTCTTTTTCTTTATTGTCGCCGGGATGATGCTCCCGATTCGGATCGCGTCGATCCGCCTGATCCAAATTGTCAAGACGCTCGGATTGCTGAATACGATCTGGGGCCTGATCCCGATTTATGTCGCGATGGGGTTCCCGGTTTCGGTTTTTATCATAACGGCGTTTATTCGGTCGGTTCCGGGCGAGCTGACGGAATCGGCGTTTATTGATGGGGCCGGAAGGCTGAAGATTTTCTTTGTCATTATTCTGCCGTTGTTAAAACCGGCGATGGCGACGGTCGCGATTTATAATCTCGTTCCGTTTTGGAATGATCTCTGGTTCCCACTGCTATTTATTACCGACGAGAAATCGAAGACGCTGCTTCTCGGCGTGACGCGCCTTTTCGGACAGTATCAAACGGATTGGAGCCGCGTTCTGGCAGTTTTGACGCTTTCGGCGCTGCCGGTAATTATTCTCTATTTACTGATGTCGTCTCAGTTTATCAAAGGACTGACCGCGGGAGCTATTAAAGGGTAGACGCAGGGCTTAAAAGACCGCGGCGTTTTCGCAGGCCCGAACGTTCCGAGCGGGATAAAGTTTTTTGCGGACGAGAACCGGCTGACAGCCTGATGCCGGTTCGTCCGCGTCTTTTTCCCTGTAGTATGATTCCGAAAGAGCGGCGTATCGGATTTTGAACCGGATTTGCGGTTGACCGTTCCCGCACTGAAAAAAAACGGCAAGCGGGTTCCGGCGGCGTTTTTTTGGTAAAATAACCGGATAAATCAGTTGTCTTTCGGCTGAAAGTTGCTGATCCCCATATCGAGTTGCGAAAAAGGGAATAATATCACGATGGAAAAAGAAAAAATTACGAGAGAATTGTTCGATCAGTTCGCCCAAGTCGGCGAGGTCGAGCTGACGGAAGCCGAAGCCGAATCGATTCTGGCGAAGCTGAACGACCAGCTGACAGTTATTGATCAGCTGAGCGGAATTCCGTTGGATCCGGATATGCCCGCTGTCGTTCACGGGAACCCGTATCCGGTCGAAATTCAGATTCCGCTGCGCGAAGATGTTTGGACGCCGTTTGATAACGTTGAAGGAATTTTAGCCCAGGCGCCGCGGACGCAGGACGGTTATATCGTCGCGCCCGACGTACCCCATCAGAAATTGAGCTGACGTATGACGAACTTAACTCATTTAACCGCCCTTGAACAGGCAAAATTAATTCGTGACCGCGAAATAAGCGCCGCCGAGCTTCTCGACGCGACGCTGAAACAAGTCGCGAAAGTCGACGGACGTCCGGGCAGCGTTGACGGCGTTGAAACGGAACAGGATCTTGAAAAAGTTCACGCGTTTATTACCATGACCGAAGCGCAGGCGCGCGCGAAGGCTGCGGACGTCGACCGGCGCATTGCCGCCGGCGAGCCGGTCGGCCCGCTGGCGGGCGTTCCGTATTCGGCGAAAGACGTTTTTTGTACGAAGGGGATTCAGACGACAGCCGCGGCGAAAATTCTGAACGGATGGAAACCGCCGTATAACGCAACCGTGATTGACCGGATGGACAAAACCGACGCGGTTTTGTTCGGAAAGGTTAATCTGGATGAATTTACGTTCGGTGGTTCGAACGAAACGACGGCGTTCAAACCGACGGTCCGCAATCCGTGGGATTATACGCGCGTTCCCGGCGGTTCGTCGGGCGGATCGGCCGCCGCCGTCGCCGCGGACGAAGGGGCGATTTCGCTCGGGACGGATACCGGCGGTTCGATCCGCGAACCGGCGGCGTTTACCGGAACGGTCGGGCTGAAACCGACCTACGGCCGCGTTTCGCGTTACGGCGTAATCCCGTTCGCTTCGTCGATGGACACGATCGGACCGTTAACGCGCTCCGTCTCCGACGCCGCGTTGGTCATGCGGGAGATCGCCGGCGCCGACCCGCGCGACGGCGTAACCGGACGCGTCGCGGTCGAGGATTATCTGGCTGAGTTGGAAAAAGGCGTCAAAGGGATGCGGATCGGAATTTCTCCCGATTACTTGAAGATTACGCATATTAACGATGACGGCGAGTATGCGTCCGCGCCGATCGACGAGGACGTTTTAGCTAAAATGGAGCGCGCGGTCGCGATTTTCCGAGCGTTAGGCGCTGAGATTATCGACGACGTGCCGATGAAAAATACGAAATATTCCGTTCCGGCTTATTTTGTGATCAGCCGGATTGAAGCCTATTCGAATTTGCAGCGGTATGACGGGCTGCGTTTCGGAATGCCGACGAAACGGGAAACGGCGGATATGTACGATTTGTACTATAAGACCCGCGGCGAAGGCTTCGGGTACCAGACGAAACTGCGCCTCCTGACCGGTTTATTCGTTTCGCAGGAAAAATATTACGAGAAATATTACCGTCGAGCGGAACAGGCTCGCGGTCTGCTGCGCGCCGATTTTGACCGGGCGTTCGATCCGAACGGGAAATATCGCTTGGATGTGCTGCTGACGCCTTCGACGCCTTCTCCGGCGTTTGAATTCGGCGGCGCGACCGCGAAAGATTCCCTCCTGATGCAGTTCGCGGATCAATTTACGTCGCCGATGAACTTCGCCGGGACGCCGGGGATCAGTTTCCCGGCCGGGTTGTCGAAAGACGGGCTGCCGGTCGGACTTCAGGCGGCCGGATACGATTACAGCGAAGCGAAAATTTTACGGGCGGCGTATGCGTTTGAACAGGCGACGGCGGACGAAGATTGGCGATCGGTGAAACCGATGGCGTTACGATAGGAGCGGGCATGACACAAGAATATGAAATCACCATCGGTCTCGAGACCCATATTCAGCTGAATACGGTTACGAAAGCGTTTTGCGGCTGTAAAGCCGACAGCTGGAACGACGCGCCGAATACGAATATCTGCCCGATTTGTTCCGGCCAGCCCGGCTCGCTTCCCGCCGTCAACAAAGCGATGGTCGAGAAGGGGCTGATGCTGTGTTTGGCGATGAATTCGAACGTCAATTTGACGTCTTATTTTGATCGGAAGAATTATATGTACGCCGACCTGCCGTCGGGATATCAGGTTACGCAGGACAACCGTCCGATCGGCGTCGGCGGGTATTTGGACTTTACGATGGACGACGGGCGCGAAGTCCGCGTCCATATCCATAACCTGCATATGGAAGAAGACGCGGGAAAGACCAAGAACGAGGGCGATATCCGACTGATCGATATGAACCGCTGCGGCGTTCCGCTGATCGAAATGGTGACGATGCCGGACCTTCATTCGGCGGATGAAGCGGCGACGTACCTGATGCGCCTGCGCCAGCTGCTGCGCTGGATCGGCGTTTCGGAAGCGAATATGGAACGCGCGCATCTGCGCTGCGACGCCAACGTTTCGATCGCGCCGAAGGGTTCGAAAACGTTGGGCAAGAAATGTGAAATTAAGAATATCAACTCGATCGAAGCCGTCCGAACCGCGATTTCGTTTGAAATTCAGCGTCAGATCCGCGAAGTTGAAGCCGGACGCAAAATTGAACAGTGGACGATCGAATGGGATAACGACGCGCAGGTGCTGCGTAAGATGCGTTCGAAAGAAACGGCGGCTGATTACCGCTATTTCCGCGAGCCGAACCTGATGCCGGTCGTTATTTCGCCTGAATTTTATGAGGATGTTAAGCGTCGGATGCCGGAAATGCCGTGGGCGCGGCGCGCGCGTTTCATGTCGGATTTCGGGCTGCCGGCTTACGACGCGTCGATCCTGACCGCCGATCGCGAGACGTCGGAATTTTTCGAAGCCGCATGCCGGACGTACGCCGGGGATCATAAACGCGTTTCGAATTGGATGATGAACGAAGTTCTGCGCGTCGTCAACGAAAAAGGCGTACCGTTGAGCGAGTTGGCGATTCGGCCGGAAGATTTAGCGGAGATTATCAAGCTCGTCGACGCGAAGACGGTTAACACGTCGACAGGGAAGTCGCTCGTCGATAAGGTCCTCGAAACCGGTAAGAAACCGGCGGAGATCGTCAAGGAACTCGGTTTGGGCCTCGTCAGCGACGAAGGCGCGATTAAAGAAGTTTGCCGCAAGATTGTCGACGCGAACCCGAAAGAAGTCGCGTCGTACCGCGGCGGGAAAGAGACGCTGATCGGCTGGTTTGTCGGTCAGGTCATGAAAGAGATGCGCGGGAAGGCTGATCCCGAGATGGCGAAGGCGATTCTGACTGAGCTGCTGAAGGGATAGCGTTCACGGACAAGATCTAAAATAAGAAAGCGAGTGAATTCATGATTTCCTCGCTTTCTTTTTATGCGTCGATCCGGTTGAAAGAAGAAAGCCGAACTTTGATTTATTGAACTTCGAGCGCATCCGCATACCAAATCAGGTAATCGCGCAGATTGCGCCGCCAGTAGGCCTCGTCGTGCTTGCCCTCGTTGATGATAAACACATGCGGCATTTTTAATCGCTGCAGCTGATCGGCGAAGACGACTTCTTCTTCGATATAATAATCTTCATTTCCGATATCGATCCGGATTTTCATCGGTGGTAAATAAGCGATGTCGCGGAGAATTTTTACCAGGCTTGATGTCGAGAAATATGCGGTAAGGAGACTGTGCTGTCCAAGGACGCCGAAAAGCTGGTAATTTTTCAGCGCGATGATCTGGGACCAGAAGGCGCCGCGGCTGATTCCGCCGATCGCGCGCGCGGGCCGCTCTTTCGCGACCGGAAAATTTTCCTCGATAAACGGGATCAGCTCATCGAGGAATTTTTTCTCGAAATCCGATTTCTCGACGTCTTGGAGATAGTTGTTTTCCTGCGGCATGACGACGATCAACGGCTTGACGCGGCCGTCCGCGATCAGCTCGTCGAGCGTTTCCTGGAGTCCGAGCCGTATCCAGAGGTTCGCGTCCTGGCTTTGCCCATGAAGCAGGTAGAGGGTTGGGTATGCCTGATTCTCGTCGAAATCGGGCGGAAGGTATACCTTGATAACCATCGGGTCGTCAAAGTTGAGAATTCTTCCGGCTGTTTCGCTCTGCGCGCTGCTGATCGTCGCGTGGATGACGAAAAGCGCCAGAATCAACAGCCAGGATTTAAATCGAATCATCATAGCCGAATTATAGTTGATTCTTTCCTGAAATTGACGTTCATGTTGTTTGCCGTTCGGCTGAAGTTCGTGACAATTGGGCAAATTTTGGAGAGTGAGCAGAATTAGGAGAGCGCCGATCCGACGGCTAATTTTCAGCGGCAGGATCGAACGTCTCGCTCAACGGCAGCAGGATTTTTAACAGTTCAGCGCGCTCGTCAGGCGTCATCAAAACCGGTTTCGCATAATCGGTCAGCAGCGCGGTAATCGTCTCGGTTTGCAGCAAGCGTCCGCGGTAGAAAATATGGCGGTCGAGCGTTTCCTGGCGCGTTCCGACGACCGGGCGATCCATCTGATCAAAAAACAGGTTCCCCAGCCCGTAGTGGATGATCCGATCCGGCGCGACGGCGTAAGTTTGCGCAATATGGCTTTGCGAGCCGCTGACGACGGCCGCTCCGGCGCGGGAGACGCGCTGAAAGTCGCGCTGCTGATACGGCCCCGGAACGCGCGAATAAGCCTCTCCGTATTGAAGCGTCACGATCACAATTTTCCCTTTCGTTTCCAGTTCCCGAATTTCCGCTTCGAGCCGTTCAAAATCGCAGCGGTTTACGCCGGGGAGCGTATCGCTCGCGAAAACGTGTTCCGGTCCGGCGCTGTTGCAGCCGATAAAGACGAAATCGTTTCCGTTGTGGCTGATTTCGAGCGGACGCGCCGCGTCTTCGACCGTCCGCCCGGCGGCGTAATAGCGGATCTTTTCGCGTTCGAGCAGCTCGAACGTTTCGAGGAGCGGCGGCCAATCGTAATCGCGCAGGTGATTCCCGCTCAGTTCAACCAGGCTGATGCCGAGCGTCTCGAACAGCCGCCAGGATTGGTACGGCGTGCAGAATTGCATCGTAAAACTCGGACGCGGCTCGGGGCAAAGCTTCCAAAAGGACGATTCATTCGAAATATGGCGAAGATCGGCGGCGGCGAACGTCTCCCGGATCGCTTCCGCGGCCCAGTCGGTTCCATGCTGCGCGAGCGCGTAAGCCGTATTTCGCGCTAAGGCCGTCGTTCCGGTTATCAGGACGCGGCTTATCCGATCGCGTTCAAGCGCTTTTTCCGCCAACGGATCGTCGCGGCCGACAGTCAGGATCAGCGGATCGGTATCCGCATTATATTCGTCGTCCCAAGGCGCGGGTTGAGTGCCGAGTCGGATTCGCTTCAAGTCGGGCGTAATGTCAACGATCGGGATCAGCGCGCAGGTTCCGCCGCCATGCGTCCGAACCTGACGGATCGGATCCGGACTGGGACGGACCGATTTTGGATCCGCTTCCCCGAATTTCATTTCGAAGGCGGTTAGCGCGGCCGGATCGATATAAAGCGGTCCGATTTCACGATTGACGATTTCCCCGTAACGCCAAAGACGGTTCAATCCGTAGGGCGAGAGCGTATCGCTGATGGTCGCGAAGGGGCAGGCGAGCGCAAATTGAACCTGAACGGAATTTTCGGACTGCGCCGGCGTTTTCCGCAGGCAGATTAGAAACAGCGCGCTGAGAACCGCGATTAAAAATTGATTGCGCCGACGGCGGGCGCGGTCTGGAAGGGTATGGATCATGGTTCGATTATACGGGAAAAAGGTCCGGCGGTCATCTTTTCCTGGTTCATGAAGCAAAATGAAGGGGATTAATCGGTTATCCGCGTTCCTAAATGAATCCGAAAATCGCAGCAAGCCGAGATCAGTTCAGCGTCATGGGAAATGACGACGACCGTTTTCCCGTTGCAGGCGGCCGATTTCAATTCGGCCGCAATCAGGCGCATATTTGCTCCATCCAAGCCGCTCGTCGGTTCGTCGAAAATAAGGATATCGCGCCCGGAAAGTAATCCGCAGGCGATTGCCAACCGCTGCTTCTGCCCGCCGGAAAGAACAGCCGGATGAGAATCTTTGACATTATAAAGCCGCATCCGTTTGAGGATTCCCCGCGCCGCGTTCAGCGTCTCGGCGTTGCGTTCGAGGTTGAGGAGCAGTTCTTCGGAAACGCTGTCGGTAAAAAATTGCGTTCCGGTATCGTTCGAGCAGTAATATACGGCTTTTCGCAGCCGGGCGGCATCCGCTTTTTCTTCGTTCAGGTAAATTGTCCCGCTGTTATACGGCGCCAAACCGCTTAAAACAAGCGCGAGCGTTGTTTTTCCGGCGCCGTTGATCCCGGTTAGCGCTGTGACGTAACCGGCATGGGCGACAAAGTTCAAATCGGTCCAAATTCGATTCTGTCCGCGGTGGCAGCATAATAGCTTTGTGCGGATTCGTGCCGGCTGCGCGGCATTCGGCTCCGGCAGGTTTGGAATTTGAATCGGTACGGAAACGCGCAGCCCCATTTCTCGCCGTTTGCGATTGGAAATGGCGTTGATTTCCGCGGGCGTATATTGCGCGATAATCCGACCATTGGCGATGTAAAGGTATCGGTCGGCGATTCCGTTGAGCCAGGCGATACGATGTTCGGCGATGATAAGCGTATGCCCCGCGGCTTTTAATTTCGCGAAGGTCCGCTTCAATTGTTCAATGCCTTCCTGATCCAGGTTCGCGGTCGGCTCGTCGCAGACGAATATTTTCGGTTGGAGCGCGTAGACTGAAGCGATTGCGGTCCGCTGTTTTTCGCCGCTCGAAATAACGTCGAGAGGTCGGTTTCGGATCGCTTCCAGCTCCATGACGGTGATCGCGCGGTCGGTTCGACGTAGGATTTCATCCCGGTCAAATCCGTAATTCTCACAGGCGAAAGCGACCTCGCCGTTAAGCTCGGATGAGAAAAATTGGCTTTTCGGATCTTGAAAAACGCTTCCGACCGTTTCGCCGATTTGCCAGACCGGGATGTCGTCGATATTTTTCCCGTCAATGGCGATCGTTCCGCTCCGATCGCCGGGATAATACGCCGGCGCCAGTCCGTTTATCATCCGCGTAACCGTCGTTTTCCCACAGCCGGAGACGCCGGTAAACACGACGCACGTTCCGGGATAAACCGACAAGGATATATCCTGAACGCCCTCTTCCGTGTCCCGATAACGGAAAGATGCGTTTTTTAATTCGACCATGACCGTACATCTCCAACGATCAGGAATATTACCGTAACCGCGCTCCAAATGGAAATCATCGCCCAATCGCGACCGCTCAGACGCGTATTCCCGAAATAGCTTCCGCGTGTTCCCGGTCGTTCAGCGCCGCGCGCGACGGCCGAAACGGAAAGCTGGTCCGCTATTTGGAGACAGCGCAGCAGCAACGGCACTAAAATGAACTCCAGACTTTCAAGGGGGCGCCGTAATAAGAAAGCGGGCGCGGTCAATCCGCGGTTCCGCATAGACTGGATAACCGCTGCCACCTCCGCTTTCATCGTCGGGAAGAAACGGAAAATGACCAGGAGGCCTAAAATAACCGGCGTCGGAGTCTTCATTCGGCTCAGGAACGCGGAAAGTTCACCTGGCGGCGTTTTGATTAAATCCCATGAAACGACCGCGATCGGCGAAAGCGTCCAGAAAAGGATCAGGTGAAATTCTGAAAAGAGGGCCATCTTTAGTTGATGAAAGCGGATCGCGTAGAGCAGGCAGCCCAACAGCGCGTAAAAACTTCCGTAGGATAAAACGATGCTCCAGCGCCGCTGCATCGCGGTGTAAGCGAGCGCAAATAAGGTCAGCGTCCAGGTCAGGATCCCGTTCCTTGTCAGCAACACGGCGATCAGAACGCAGCAAAACGCCCATAACTTGACCGGAACGGCGAACGGCTCAAGCCGCATTTAGAGAACGCCCGCTTTTTTGAAATGTTTCCGGATCAGGCGGCGGCCCATAAAGCTTCCCAGCAATCCGGCGGCGCTTGTAAATATCAGGATGAAAAGAATCCATCCGGGCGCGGTATAGTAGCGGACGTAAGCGTCGATGTAACTCTGCTGCATCCCGCTGGATTTTGCGAAAGCGTAATACGTATCCCAGAAAAACCAAATCGGCAGCAGATTTACGCCATTGTAAAGCAGGCTGACGAGCGTCCAGACGATTGTCAGCCGTTTCGGGTCTTCTGTCGAGCCGGGTTTCCAGAGAATCCATTCGCAAATCAGCCCGGTTAGAATAAAATACGGAAGCAAATACCAATTCCCCATCAGCAGAAAGACGATTCCCAGGATCATCATATAAATCATGGTGACGAAGCGCTTGTTGATTCGGCTGATCATCAGGAAATAAATCGGCGCGCAGATAAACATCGTAAAACCGATCGATAGGACCATACTCACGAAATCGTTCGCCATGCAGATCAGATTGACGATCAGTTGAATCGCGATCAGCAGCATACTGAGAAGTACGGTGGTGATGACGTCCCGTATGGTCCATTTTTTAAGTTGTTGATTCATGATAAAAACCTCCGGATATTTTATTTTTCTTTAAATAAGCTGAAGTCGCAGACCGCGTCCCCTTTCCCGATCGTTTTCGTCCGTCCCCAGCGAACGCCGGGAATATTTCCGTAAACGACGTCGTCGGATTCGCAAAATATTTCGGTCAGCTCCGGCATGCCGTATTTTTGGAATACGTCGGCGTAGAAGCAGCGGCGGCAGTCCCACACGATCGCTTCGGGATCATCCCGTTTCCAAACGAAATCCCATCCGGATTTTCCGTAGTTCAGTTGGATGCCTTTTTTGACCATTACCCGCATCAGACTGAAAAAGAACGGAATTTTCCCAAGAACCTGGAAAAAGGACGCCGACGATTTCGCGTCGTTAATAACGGAAGAACGGATTCGTTCCGCGCTGTCTTTTTTTTCGTAGCCATGTCCGGTCAGCGCGCTGTGAAACGCGATCGCGGGCAAAATAGATCTTTTCAAATGTCCCGCAAGCATTTTGTCGTTCAAATCATTTTCCGCTAAAAGCGTTTCCAAACGGCTAACGATTTCTTTTTTCAAGCCGGCGTCATTCAGATCTTCATAAGCGCCCACAAGGCGACTACGCCGCATTATTTTCTGGATGTCAGTTTTTATTTTCACGGGTCCCTCTTTCTTTTGAACGCTCTTTTTATGCGTCATAAAGCGGCCGTTTTTTTTGAAGCTTGGGAAGATTCGGTTGAAAAAAATTAGCCGCAAATCGAAAAACTAAAAGAATTTCAAGATTCCTTTCATTCCCGCATCGAAAAATACGATTAATTCGTTTCCGTACGCAACCGCCTGTTCGCGCGTCATATCATGAACGACGGTTTCGAATACCGCGGCAAAATACGCGCTGGCGATCATGTGATGGAGATCTCGGCTGATCGATCCGGAAAGTTTTCCTTTCTCCCTTAATATTTCAAAGTATCGTTCGGCTCCCTCGACTTCCATCCTGACCAGTTCATGAACGTAATCGGCGTATTTTGTTCCCTCGGCGCAGCAGAGCGTCAGTTTAAATTCGTCGAAATGGTCGTAGATATAACTGATGAACGCGCGTAAATAGTCGGCCGAAAGCGATAGGCTTTCGGCGGCGCGGTTCGCTTGAATCAACTCGAAATGAGCTTTTTGCGCTTTCTTGAAGCGGGCTGTCAGCCCGTCAACGGCTTCGCCAACGATATCCTCAAATAGCGCGGCTTTATTCGCATAGTATCCATAAAAAGCGCCCTTGGTATAGCCGGCTTCCTTGACGATTCCGCTCAGCGAGGCGTCTTTAAATCCCTTTGCGAGGAATTCGCGTTTGGCGACGCGGATAATCTTTTTTTGCGTTTCTGTGCGTTTCATCAGGTTCCTCTCAAATATACCGGCGGTTTATACCGTCGGTATATTATAGTTTGCTGTTCCTAATTCTGTCAATCTCAGGACTTGGCTGCGTTCGATACGCGGTTTGAGTTATACTTGACTAATATTATTGTCATGGCCGGGATTAGCGGCAGGAGGTTTTGAATGTTTGGAGGACTGATTCGTTTATTGGTGAAACAGGCGCGGAAGCCGGAAGGATTCTTCGGCCGGCTCTTTGCGAAAAGTATGGGCTCTGGCCATCAACAGGTCGCGATATGGGCGCTGGAGAGTTTCCGTTTTCATGACGGCGATCGGATTTTGGATGTCGGCTGCGGCGGAGGAAAGAATATTCTCAATCTGTTCGAAATGTATCCGAAGAGCGCGGTGGACGGCGTTGATTTTTCGCCGGACAGCGTTCGCGTCAGCCGTAAGCTGCATGCAGGGAGATTGGGTGAAAATTGCCGGATTGAAGAAGGCAACGTTATGTCGCTCCCGTTTGCGGATTCGTCGTATGGCGGCGTGACGGCTTGCGAGACGATTTATTTCTGGCCGGATTTCATCGGCGGGCTGAAGGAAGTTTATCGGGTTTTGAAACCCGGCGGGAGGGCGCTGCTGATCGTTGAATCAAACGACCCTGTCCGAGGAAAGATTTGGACGGATCATTGCGCCGGCATGACGATCTATACGCCGGATGAGCAGGTAGAAGCGATGAAAGCGGCGGGCTTCAGGGAAGTTGAAGCGAAAATAAAAGGCGATTGGGCCGCGGTCAGCGGGATCAAGTAACAAGCGTCCCTTTTTTCTCGGAGAGCGGGTCGGTATTTCCCGCTCTCTTTTTTTGATTCGCGCTTGATCCGGAGCCTTGAAATGTCTCTGTATTTTCAGAAATTATTTCATATCCTAAGGGTCCCGCTCTGTATCCGTCGCGTAAATCTCCCCGATATCTGAAAGAAACGTCATTCATTATCAGGGAAAACGTTCCCGCCTGCGCTTTATTTTCAATTTGGCTTATAATAAATTCAGACTGGTGATATTCCTTCGCGCTGAGCGATCGTATCCTGCGGCGTGATATTACGTTGGCTGTCCGTTACGGTCTTAGCGGCATAATTCATTCGTATAGGAGACTCCATGCCTAAGAAATGGCTTTTCCCGGATGACCGGTTTTTTGATCCTGACCCGTTGCAGAAAAAAACGGCGCTCGAAATTTATGAACGGATCCGCGCCCTCCCGATCGTTAGTCCTCATGGACATGTCGATGCGAATTTATTCGCCGATCCGGCCGCGGGTTTCGGCGATCCGGCCGAGATGTTGGTTCTCCCGGATCATTATGTCTTCCGCGTTTTTTATTCGCAGGGGCTGGATTTAGCCGATTTCGGGATTCCGCTCCGTTCGGACAGCTCCGAAACGGTTGAAACGGATCATCGTAAAATTTGGCGGCTTTTCTGCGAAAATTTTCATCTTCTGGTCGGGACCGCTTCGTATAATTGGCTGGGGCATGAATTTAAGTTTGTTTTCGGTATTGACGAGATTCCCGACCGCGAGAACGCTGACCGGCTCTACGATGAACTGGTTGAAAAATTAGCGTCGCCGGAGTTCCGTCCGCGCGCGCTGATGGATCGTTTTAATATTGAAACGATTTGTACGACGGACGGCGCGGCCGATTCGCTCTCGGCCCATCAGGCGATTCGCGCCGGCGGCTGGACCGATCGCGTTCGTCCGACTTTCCGCCCGGACAGCGTCATGGCGCTGCGGTCGGCGGGATTTCGATTGGAGATCGAACGTTTATCGAACGCTTCCGGGATCGAAATTACGACGTTCGACGATTTTCGCGCCGCGCTGGTCCGGAGGCGCGAATTTTTCAAGACGATGGGCGCCGTTTCGACGGATCACGGCGTTTATAAACCGGCGCCGAAACGGCTTCCGAAGCGGAAATTGGAAGCGATTTTCGCGCGCGCGATGAACGGCGGCGCGGATAAATCCGACGAGAAGAAATTCTGCGGTCATATGCTCATGGAATTCGCTGAAATGAGCCTGAAAGACGGTTTCGTCATGCAGCTTCATCCGGGCGTTTTCCGCAACCATAACCGGCAGATTTTCGACCGCTTTGGCGCCGACAAAGGCTGCGATATTCCGGTCCGGACCGAATTTACCCGGAATTTACGGCCGTTATTAAACGAATTCGGGAATCATCCGAATTTCAAACTCGTTTTATTCACGCTTGACGAAACGGTGTATTCGCGCGAGTTGGCGCCTTTGGCGGGCCATTATCCGGCGCTGCGGCTCGGTCCGCCGTGGTGGTTTAACGACAGTTGGAACGGCATCAACCGCTTTTTTGATTCCGTCGTCGAAACGGCGGGGCTGTATAACCTGAGCGGGTTTATCGACGATACGCGCGCGTTTCCGTCGATTCCGGCCCGGCACGACGTCTTCCGGCGCGCGCTGTCGAATTGGCTGGCGAAGATGGTCGTTCGCAGCTTCTTCGGTATGGAAGATGCTCATGGTTTGGCGCGGCTGTTGGCGTACGACCAGCCGAAAGCGATCTATGGGCTTTAGTCGTTCGGACGGTTTCGGTTCGGGATTTAACGCTTGACGGAAAGGCGCGTGATATTTTGATGAAAGTCGCTGGAAAAGTCTTTGGGTACGGGCGCGAGACGGCGGATAATCTGCTAAACGAAGCGGAAATCCGCGCGATTTTTACGGAAATTTTCGAGGCGAATCCGATCGGCGGAAAACGCGTTTTGGCGCTGATCCCGGATCATACGCGAACGATGCCGCTGCCGATGTTCTTTCGGTTTTTTCATGAAATCGTGTATCCGAAAACGCGGAAGCTGGACTTCCTGATCGCGCTGGGAACGCATCAGCCGATGAGCGAGGAATTGATCGCGGCCCATCTGGGCGTCAGCGTTGCGGAGCTGAACGGAACGTACGCAGGAATGAAGGTTATGAACCATGATTGGCAAGATCCTGCTACCTTCGTTCGGATCGGAACGGTCGGAAAAGATGAATTAATTCCGCTGACGCACGGAACGATCGATCGCGACGTCAAGATTGAGATCAATAAGCTGGTCCTGGATTATGACCTGATCGTTGTCTTGGGGCCGGTTTTCCCGCATGAGGTCATGGGTTATTCCGGCGGGACGAAATATTTCTTCCCGGGGATCAGCGGCGCCGATTTTACCAACACGACGCATTGGATCGGCGCGATGCAAACCTGTTTTTCGACGATCGGGAAACAGGATACGCCGCAGCGCCGCCTGATCGAACGCGCGGCGGCGCTGATCCCGACGCCGAAACTGTATCTTTGCACCGTGAATCGGAAGGAAGGCGTTTACGGGTTTTTCGGCGGCGATCCGCTCCCGAGTTGGGAAGCGGCGGTCGCGCTCTCGAAGAAGGTCAACGTCGTTTATAAATCGCGCCGTTATCGGTTGGTCGTCGCCTGTATGCCCCATCTGTACGACGAGATTTGGACCGCGGGAAAGGGAATGTATAAGTTGGAGCCGGTCGTCGAGGACGGCGGCGAGCTGATCATCTACGGAAAGCATATTCGCGATATTTCGCTGACGCATGACCGTTATTTGAACAAGATCGGTTATCACTGCCGCGATTATTTCCTCGCCGACTGGGATAAATATCGGAACGAACCCTGGGGCGTCATCGCCCATTCGAGCCATGTTGCCGGTTTGGGAACGATGGAAAACGGCGTTGAAAAGAAACGGATCAGCGTCGTTCTGGCGACGGCGATCCCGGCGGAACGCTGCGCGGCGCTGGCGCTCGGTTATCGCGATCCCGACGCGCTCGATATCGACGCTTTGATGAATCGCGAAGACGAGGGGATTTTGGTTGTTCCGTATGCCGGCGAAACGCTGTACCGTCTCGAGAGCGAACGCGGCGAATTTTAGCCCGTCGGCGGATCGTCGGGTTTTATTCTTTTGAAAGGGAGCGAATTTATTCATGGTACCGAGTTTTGATATTCAGGGGAAAGTTGTCGTCGTGACCGGCGGCGGCGGGGTTATCTGCGGCGCGCAGGCAAAAATGTGCGCCGAGTTGGGCGCGAAAGTTGCTATCTTAGATTTGTTCCCTGAAGTCGCGGAACGCGTAGCGGCGGAGATTCGCGGAAGCGGCGGCGAGGCGCAGGCGTTCGGATGCGATGTGTTGGAAAAAAGCGCTATCGAAGCCGCCTGCGCGGCGGTAACGGCGCGTTGGGGACAGGTCGACATCCTGATTAACGGCGCGGGCGGGAATAAACCGGCGGCGACGACGAACGCGGATCGGAATTTTTTCGATATTCCCGCCGACGCGTTTCAATGGGTCTTGAATCTGAATTTGCTCGGGACGGTGTTGCCGAGCCAGGTCTTCGGAAAAGCGATGGCTGAGCGCGGGGAGGGCGTTATCTTGAATATTTCGAGCATGAGCGCGATTCAGCCGCTAACGCGCGTTCCGGCGTATTCGACGGCGAAAGCGGCGATTAATAATTTTACCCAATGGTTAGCGGTCGATTTGGCGCTTAATTTTTCGAAACGGATTCGCGTCAACGCGATCGCGCCCGGTTTTTTCGTCGGCAATCAGAATCACGACCTCCTCTACGAAAAAGGCACGACGAATTTGACGCCGCGCGGGCAGCAGATCGTCGGGCATACGCCGATGGGGCGTTTCGGCGAATTCGACGAACTATTGGGCGCGACGCTGTACCTGATTTCGCCGGCGTCAAACTTCGTTACCGGGATCGTCGTTCCGATCGACGGCGGTTTCTCCGCTTTTTCCGGGGTCTGAGCAGATGAACGACAGAAAGGATATTTTCAGATGCGATTGAGAGAAAATTATAAATACGGATTGGTGACTCCGACCAGCATGGGCGTCCGGCTGACGCCCGTCGATCGGCAGCCGGTTCATACGTCGGATCTGTTCGTCATGCATTCGACGAGCGCGGAATCGAACGTCGCGAATATTTCGGCCGCGCTGGGCGAAAACGTGAAGCTGCTGACGACGTTCGTCAAGGACAGCCCGATCGCCGAGTTTATCAAAGGCGAGCTCCGCAAGCGCAACATCTCTTATGAAGGTCCGGAAGTCGATCAGGGCGGCCCTTGGGGGTACCGTCACCAATTCAACCTTGCCGACAGCGGTTACGGGCTGCGCGGTCCGCGCGTTTGGAACGACCGTTCGGGCGAAGTCGGGCGGGCGCTGAATATCCGGGATTTCGACGTCGAGCGTATTTTCGTCAGGGAAGGCGCGGCGATCGTGCATTTATCCGGACTGATCGCGGCGTTATCGCCGGAAACGGGCGAGTTCTGCCTGGAAGTCGCGCGCGCCGCCGCCGCGAACGGGACGCTGGTCTCGTTCGATCTGAATCATCGCGCGTCGTTCTGGAAGAACCGCGAAGAGGAGCTGCGCGGGATATTCCATGAAATTGCGTCGCTGGCGGATATTCTGATCGGGAATGAAGAAGATTTTCAGCTGGCGTTAGGCGTGACGGGGCCGGACGCGGGCGGTAAGGAAATCGGCGCGAAGATCGACGGTTTTAAGGAGATGATTTCCCGCGTTAAGGAGGCTTATCCGCATGCGCAAGTGTTTGCGAATACGCTGCGGGAAGTAATCAGCGCGAATGAACATCTTTGGGGCGCGCTGCTGTATACGGACGCGGGGTGGGAAGTCGTCGAGCCGCGGGCGATCCCGGTTTTGGATCGGATCGGCGGGGGCGACGGTTTCGTCGGCGGTCTTTTATACGGAATCCTGAAAAATTGGACGCCGGAAAAATGGCTCCGGTTCGGATGGGCGACCGGCGCGATGGCGGCGACCTGCCTGACCGATTACGCCCAGCCGATAGACGAAGATCAGGTCTGGGCGATTTACGCCGGAAACGCGCGCGTTCAGCGCTGAAAACCGGCTCAGGAAGAAAACGGGAACCGGATGAAACTAAAGGAAGGATTAACGCGGACAATGAAATCGGATATCGGATTGATCGGCTTGGCGGTCATGGGCGAGAATCTCGTGATCAACATGGAAAGCAAAGGGTTCGGCGTTTCGGTTTATAACCGTTCGACGGAAAAAGTCGCGAAATTTATCGAAGGCCGGGCGAAAGGGAAGCTGATCCGGGGCGCGTACTCGTTGGAAGAACTCGTTTCGCAGTTGAAGAAACCGCGCAAGGTGATGATGATGGTTAAGGCGGGGAAGCCGGTCGACGAGTTTATTGAAAAACTGATTCCGTTGCTGGAACCCGGCGACGTAATTATCGACGGCGGCAATTCCCATTTTCCCGATACGGAACGGCGCGCGAAATATGTCGAATCAAAGGGGCTGCGGTATATCGGGTGCGGCGTTTCCGGCGGCGAGGAGGGGGCTTTGCGCGGTCCGTCGATGATGCCGGGCGGTTCTCCGGCGGCATGGGAACTCGTCAAACCGATTTTCCAGGGTATCTGCGCTAAAGTTGAGGACGGCGCGCCGTGCTGCGAATGGGTCGGGAGCGGCGGCGCGGGTCATTTCGTCAAGATGGTCCACAACGGGATCGAATACGGCGATATGCAGCTGATTTCCGAAGCGTATCATTTCATGCGCGGCGCGCTGAAGATGACGAACGACGAGATGGCGGCGGTGTTTACGGATTGGAACCAAACCGAGCTGGACAGTTATCTGATCGAAATATCGGGAAAAATTCTCGCTTATAAAGACGAAGCGGGCGAGGAAGTTATCGATAAAATCCTTGACGCCGCCGGTCAGAAAGGTACCGGAAAATGGACGGCGATCGCGGCGCTCGACGAAGGAATTTCGCTGACGCTGATCGCGGAAGCCGTTTTCGCGCGCTGTTTGAGCGCGATTAAGGAAGAGCGCGCCGCCGCCGCCGAGCTGCTCCATGGTCCGGACGCCGCCGCGTTCGACGGCGATAAGGCGGCGATGATTGAGGATTTGCGGAAAGCGCTTTTCGCTTCGAAGATCGTTTCATACGCGCAGGGCTACGCCCTGATGCGCGCGGCGGCGCGGACGTACGGCTGGGATTTGAAATTCGGCGATATCGCGCTGATGTGGCGCGGCGGCTGTATTATCCGATCGGTTTTCCTCGGCGATATCAAGCGCGCTTTCGATAAGAACCCCGGGCTTCAAAACCTGCTTCTCGACGATTATTTCAGGACCGCGATCGAAAACGCGCAGCAGAGCTGGCGGCGCGTCGTGGCGGCGGCGGTTCTGAACGGGCTGCCGGTTCCGGCTCTGTCGGCGGCGCTGGCTTACTACGACGGCTATCGCAGCGCGGACCTGCCGGCGAACATGATTCAGGCGCAGCGGGATTACTTCGGCGCTCATTCCTACGAGCGGACGGACCGCCCGCGCGGAGAGTTCTTCCATACCAATTGGACGGGCGAAGGCGGGTCGACGTCGGCGTCGATGTATGTCGTCTGATTTAGATTAAATAAAATCCGGGAGAAAGAGGCGGACCGCTTTCTCCCGGAACCTTCGTTTTCCCCGATGTTTCCTTGGGTTTTCAGTTTTAGAAAACAGTTTTCATCAGGCTGATCGTCGGCGCGGCCGAGCCGAGCTTTACCATTTCGGGGATCAGTTTTGTGAAATGCGGCGAGGCGTTATGAGCGTCGATCGCCGCCTGATCGCGCCATTTTTCAATGAAGGCGAACCGGGTCGGATCGTCGGCGCCTTGAACGAATTCGTAGCTGATATTGCCGGCTTCTTTCAGCGTTTCAGCGACGAGTTCTTTTGCCAGCTTGACGAAAGCGGCTTGATTTTCGGCGGGAATGGCGAAAGAAGCTATGATATGGATCATGTCCGAAACCTCCTCTTGATTGTTTATCCGAATTACTTCGCGGAAAGCGCCGCCATGGTGATGTAATTGTACGGCTGGTTGAAATGCGGAAGGAAAAAGATATCCATCAGCTTCAGCTTGTCGATCGTGACGCGTTCTTCAATCGCCAGCGAGAACATGTGGATGCCCATGTGCATATCGTATTCGGACGCCATCTGCGCGCCGATAATCTCGCGCGTGTCTTTCCGGTAAACGATGCGCAGCTTGACCGGCGGGTTTTCGCTTTGTATAAACGCCGGTTTCTGGGTGTCTTCGTATTCGCTGAAATCCACCGGGATCCCCAGCGCGGAGGCGCGTTCGACGGTCAGCCCGGTCGAGACCATCTTCAGGTTATAGATATTAATGCCGTTCGAACCTTGCACGCCGATATGTTCGAGCGCGGTCCCGGCGGCGTTGTGTGCAGCGACGATCCCGCTGCGGACGGCGTTGGTCGCAAGCGCGATGTATTGGTCTTTCCGCGTCGCGGTATCGAAAACGGTGGCGCAGTCGCCGATCGCGTAAACGTCCGGAATCGAGGTCTGCTGACGCTTATCGACGAGGTAAGCTCCGCTGGCATGGCGCGTTAATTTCGGGTTTTCGAAAGGCGCGTTCGGTTTGAACCCGACGCACTGAATTACCATATCGGCGGCGATTTCACGCTTGTCGGTTACGACGCCGCTGACTTTTCCGTCTTTCCCGGTGAACGAGAGGACTTTTTCGCCAAGCGCCAGGCGGATGCCGTGATCTTCCAGGTTCCGAGCCATTAAGTCGCGGAACGGCGCGTCGTAATATTGGCCGAGAACGGTCGGAACCAAATCGATCAGCGCGACATCTTTTCCGATCCGCCGGAAAGCTTCGGCGAGTTCGACGCCGATATACCCGGCGCCGACGACCGCGATCGATTTAAAGGACGAATCGCTTTCGAGTTTTTCGACGACTTCTTTCGCGTTCTGATAAAGCTTGACGAATTGGATGTTCTTGAGATCCGCGCCGGGAACGGGAAGAAAAATCGGTTTGGATCCGGTCGCGAGGATGAGCTTGTCGTATGTATCCTGCCATTCCTTCGCGCCGGATTTTACCGTCAGCGTCTTTTTATCGAAATCGATCGCGGTAACTTCGGTTTCCATGAAGACTTTCGCGCCCTTGCTTTCGAAAACGTCCTTGCTGCAATAAAACAGTCCGTCTCCGTCCGGAATCTGCTTGCCGATCCAGAGCGCCATGCCGCAGCCTAAAAAACTGATATTGCTGTTGCGGTCGTAAACGACGACTTCGTTTTCGGGATATTGATCCAGGATCGTATTAATCGCGGCTGTACCGGCGTGATTCGCGCCGACGACGATAATTTTGCTCATTGCTTCCTCCGATGAATCTCTGTGTGAAATAATTCTCAACTTAGACTGATTTTATTTTACTCGATTCCGCGCGGTTTTACGAATCAGAACGGATAAAAGTTTAGACAGATTTTGACGAGTAAAATTTTTCGGATGATTCCTGCGATCGTATCGGGCGGTCGGCCTGAGCGTCAAATTTGAAACGATTCCGCTTGATTATTCTTATAACTTCGCGCAAAGATTAGCGATATAATTTTTGCCGAATTTTGTAAGTCTGTTGCGAGGATCATGCGATTCATAAAAGTCAATCATAACAAATCCGGCTTTTAACTGACCGCCTCCGCAAGCTAATCCTAATATTTTGTTTCCTTCGGCTTTGTCAAATCATTCGGCCGGGACCGTTTCTCCGACTGTAAGCGATCCCGCAATCGGTTTGCGCTCGGCTTCGGTTATCTCGTCATGATCTGTCGGAACCGTATAGGGATTTCCTTTTTCCCCGGCGGCATTGTTCCATCTGGCTTTATTCAGCTCGATATAATCTTTCATATCGGATTTACCGCGTAAACTTCCGATTTTCTCCGAATTTCGGCCGCTGACGGCAAAAAAACGTCCGTTCGAAATTTTCGAACGGCTAAAATAACTCGCGTCAATTCCGGAATACGGATTCGCTTGCGGATCGGATGTCCTTATTCATCCCGCAGCTGCAGCGGGTGGCCGTCTTCCGCCCAGGCGCTGTACGAGCGGGCGGAGACCGGGAAATCGCCGCCGCCGTTTTCATCGAGGATGATTTTGTCGTCCCGGTTGCCGCTGAAATCGGCGAACTTCTTTCCCGCCCAATCAGCGCCCAGTTCAATGCGCATCGTCCGATCTTCGTCGGCCGTGCAGATCAGCGTCGCCAGTTTTCCGGGGTTGTCTTCCGTCCCGTGATGAATCCAGCCGATCAGGTTCGGATCGTCGAAGCGTTCTTCCTGATCTCCGAAAACGAAATGGCGGCGGATTCGGATCAGTTTTTCGATCTCGGCCTGAAATCCGGGACGGTTCGGATCGCCGTTAATTCCCCAATAATCGCCGGCGAAAACGCAGGGATAACCGTCTTTCCGCAGCAGGATCAACGCGTATGCCAACGGCTTGAACCATTCGCCGACCCAGGATTCGAGCGATTGACCCGGTTGGCTGTCGTGATTATCGACGAAAGTGACGGCCAATCCGGGATGTTCCTGAACGACGGTATTGTCGAAAATCCGGCGCAGGTCGTAATCAGCGCCGCGCTGGCTGGCTTCCATCAGGTGAAAATGTAGCTTGACGTCGAAAATATCGATGTCGTAGTCGGTTTGATAAAGGTAACGGTCGGTTTCGCTGTCGTCGGTTTTCCAGTATTCGCCGACGAAATAGAATTGATCGCCCTGGCGGCTTTTGACGTAATTGACGAAATCGCGCATGAAATCAGCGCTGATATGCTTGACGGCGTCCATCCGGAACCCGTCGACGCCGGTTTCGGCGATATACCAGTCGCTCCAGCGTTTCAGCTCGTCGCGGACGTCGGGGTGTTCCGTGTTGACGTCCGCGAACATCAGGTAATCGAAATTTCCCATTTCGCCGGATACGTCCTTCGACCAGTCTTTATTATCTCCGAGGATTTTGAAAATCCCGTTGCGCTTCGCGAGATCGTCGTAATCGACGCCGCTGAAATGATTGAAGTTCCATTGGAAATCGGAATAGCGGGTCCCGCGCCCGGGAAACGTAAACTTTGTCCAACCCTCGATGTCGAACGGCCCTCTGATTTCTTCGCTGCGGTTCATGGGGTTGACTTCGACGACTTTGAAGAGCTCTTTCCCGTCCGCGCCGGCTTTATGGTTCAGGACGACGTCGGCGTAAACTTCCAGGCCATGATCTTTCAATATTCGGATGCAGTCGAGGTATTCCTGTTTCGTTCCGTATTTCGTTCGGGTTTCTTCCTTCTGATTAAATTCGCCGAGATCGTAAAGATCGTAGGTTCCATAACCGACGTCGAGAGAGGTTTGACCCTTAAAGGCCGGCGGGAGCCAGAGAGCCGTGATCCCGGCTTCGGCGAGACGGGCGGCTTTCTCGCCGATCCGCCGGTAAAACGTCCCGCCGCCTTCCGTGTTCCATTCAAACGCCTGGAGCATGACGCCGTTTTTCATTCCTATCCATCCTTTCGCTTCGCGTATTGGCCGCGATCAACTTGCCCGGCTATCTTCAAGATAGCGCAGATATTTTCCTGAAAACGCGTTTTTCAGGACGCCGCTTTCGAGGACCTCCGTTTTCGTTCCGCTGAAAACGGCGCGATCGTCGTCGATAACCCAGAGATCGTCCGCGAAGCGCATAACTAAATCAAGATCATGCGACGAGAGCAGAATCGATTTTTCCTCCCTGAAGGCGATTTCTTTTAATAATATCAGCATTTCGAGCCGGTTCGTCCAATCCAGAAACGCCGTCGGCTCGTCGAGGATCAGGATCGGCGTCTGCTGCGCCAACGCGCGGGCGACAAGAATTTTTTGACGTTCGCCGTCGCTGAGTTCGGCGAACCGGCGTCCGACGAAGGCGGACGCGCCGATTTTCTCTAAGGAATCCGCGGCGATTTTACGGTCATGCAGGCTCAATTGTCCGAGCCAGTTTGCGTATGGGAGCCGGCCGAGCTGAACGATTTGTTCGCATTTTAAATTGCCGTAGTGATCCGCGCCGGGTAAAACGATACTGACCAGACGAGCGCGCTCCGCCGGCGGAACGAGTTCCAAGTCCGCGCCGTGAATCGAAACGGCGCCGCCGACCGGCTTCTGTAATCCGGCCAGCGTTCGGATCAGCGTCGATTTCCCGACGCCGTTCTGCCCGATCAGGCAGGTCAGGCGGCGCGGCCGCAAGTTCAGGTTCAGTCCGCGCAGCAGCGCGGTCCGCTTCCGTCCGTGATATCCGACGCTTAGGTCGGTCGTGTTGAGCGCGGCGCCGTTCATGCGTCGAATTCCCGGCTGAGGTTCCGTTTTTTCAGGATCACGAACAGGATCACCGGTCCGCCGATCAGGGCGGTAACGCTGTTCAGCGGCAGCAGGAAAGCGCCGCCGAAAACTTGTGAAATCATGTCCGCGATCAGCGCGACGCAAGCGCCGACGAGAATACAACCCGGCAACAGAACCATGTGATCCGAATCCGCGAAAAGACTGCGGCAGAGGTGCGGAACGGCGATACCGATGAATCCGATAATCCCGCAGTAAGCGGTAACGGCGCCGGTTAAAATCGACGCGACAAGGATGATCAGCCGCCGGGACCGGCTCGGATCGATGCCGACGCTGCGCGCGTGGAGTTCGCCTAAGAGGAGCGCGTTGAGCGGTTTGATCGTCAGCGCCGACAGCAGCAGCGCAAGACTGACGACCGGGACAAAAACGGTCAGCCGCTCTCGGGTCACGCCGGCGAAGCTTCCGAACGTCCAGGACAGATACGCTTGAACCGCGTCGGGCGAGGCGTACTGAACGAGGACGCGTACGAAAGCGTTCACGATGTAGCTGACGAGAACGCCGGTGATCAGGAGCGTTGTGGCGTGGACGCGTCGCGAAAGCGTCATCACGAGGATAAAAACGGCGGACGCGCCGAGAGACGCCGCCGCAATCAGGTTGAGGTTCCCGATGGCGCTGAATTTCCCGAGAAATTGGAAGCTTCCGCCCGCGCCGACGAGGATTACGATCGCCGCGCCGAGGTTCCCGCCGGACGAAATTCCCAAGATAAACGGATCGGCCAACGAGTTTCGGAACAGTGTTTGCATCTGCAGCCCGGCGACGGAAAGCGCCGCGCCGGAAAACATCGCGGCGATCGATTTCGGCAGGCGGTAATCCCGGATAATCACGCCCCAATTATTCGACAGCCCTTCTGCGCCGCTCAGCGCCCGGATGACGTCCTGGAAAGGGATTCGAACCGAGCCGAGGAATAAATCGGCGAGCCAACAGAGGACCAACGCGGCGCCCAGTACGATCCAAACCCATCGGCGCGGATACTGCAAAGATCGAGAATCGTCCCGATTAGAAGCCATCGGCGCTCAAATTGCGATAGTAAACCGGTTCGTGATCGGGGAGCAGGTCCGGATGCATCAGGCGGATCAGGTCGGAGAGGACAATGTCGGGGTTGACGAGTCCGGTTTCGTTGAACGCGTTCGCACCCCATGGGCTGAGCTGCAGGTTGTTGTTGAAGACGCGTCGGTCAGCGTACGCCTGAATCGACGCGTAACGCGGATCCGAATTTATCAGGTCGTCAATTCCGGTCCAGGACAGCGAGAGGTCGAACCAGAAATCGGCGGACGCGCCTTTTTCTAAGACGGCTTCGAAACTGAGCGGGAACCGCCCCGACGTTTCGTCGTCCGCCCAAAGGTAATCGCCGCCGGCGTCGCGGACGTACGCCGCCTGGACGCTCTTCCCGCCCGGAACGTTCCATTTCCCGTTCATGTGGAACCCCATCAGGACTTTCGGTTTTTTGTCCAAATCGCGCGTCAGTTCGACTAATTCGGTGTAGCGGCGTTCGATATCGGCGAAAATTCGATCGGCTTCTTCTTCCTGTCCGAAGAAAAGCGCCATGACCTTAAGCCATTCCGCTCTTCCTAACGGCGATTCTTCCATATAATCCGAGAAAACCACGGTCGGGATGCCTTTGTCAATCAGCTGCTGATAATCGTCTTTCGTCGATTTCCCCATCGCGAACGTCGTCGTCAGTTCGGGTTCGGCGCTGAGCAGTTTTTCCAAATTGATATCCGGGCCGTTCCCGACGGCGGCGATCGTTCCGCTGTCTACGCCGTTATGAACCTGTTCGGAATAGATATATTCCGGGTTGGCGACGGCGATCAGTTTTTCGTTCATTCCCAATCGGTTCAGATAAGCGAAATGGGTCGCGGCCAAAACGGCGATTTTTTCGATCGGAACCTGGATGATCTGCGCGTTTAGATATCCGTCCGGGATAGGCTTCCCTTTCGGAACGATCAGGTATTGGAATTCCCGGTCCGCATTTCGCCATGGGCGGACGACCGTTAAAATTTTATAGCCGTCGCGGTTCTCGATCGTGAACGCTTTCGCGTACTTGATTTCGGCCGTGGTTTCGGTTTGCGCGGCGGCGGGCCGCGCGGAGAAGATCAGCGCCGAAAAAAGGATCGCCAGGATAAATCGGATTGTATAAGCGGTTCGTTTCATAATTCGTTTTTCTTTTGACTCCATTTCAAACAAGTTTGTACAAAATTTTTGGCAAGCTGCGGATTTTGCGCGAAGTGCAGATGGATATACGCGGCTAACAGATTCCCGTCCGTCCAGCCGTCCGTTCCCGGCGGCGCGTTATCGCTGCGCGGTCGGATCTCATAGGCCGGCGCGGCGTTTCCGTTCCCGCGCTCCCATTCGGAATAATGGAACTCGTGGCCGCGCAGCGTCCGGCCGGCTTCGCACAGCAGATTGCTTTTTAAAACGCGTACCGTTCGGTAACCCATCGCGCGCCGGGCGCTCATCCGGCAGCGGCCGGGGACGACGCCCGCCAGCGGATAAAAGGCGTCGGCCGTCTCCAGCCCTTCGCTCAGGTAAACCAACCCGCCGCATTCGCCGTATATCGGCAGGTCTTTCCGACGCAGCGCGCGGATTTCGTTCAGGAGCGGCTGATTCGCGGCTAAGCGTTTCGCGTATAGTTCGGGATAACCGCCGCCGAAATAGAGACCGTCCATCCTGTCGGGAAGGCGGCGATCCCTCAGCGGGCTGAACGGGACGATTTCCGCGCCGGCGCGGCTCAGCGCGTCCAGATTATCGGCATAATAGAAACAAAACGCTTGATCGTCCGCTACGCCGATTCGGACGGCCGGCGCGCTTTTTTCCGCGGTCCGCTCTTTCGGTTCGGGAAAATCCGGCGCGGCGGCGGCGATTTCCATCATGCGCGTAAAATCGAGATATTTGCGCAGAAGACACGCGGTTTCGGCGATGAATCGCTGCGCGCGGGCGGGATCTTCGACGACGGTGACGAGTCCGAGATGCCGCTCGGGAAGTTTGAGCGCTTCCGATTTGGGGACGCAGCCGAGTACCGGGACGTTCGCGTACCGTTCGATGACTTCTTTAAGCCAGGCGGCGTGATTCGCGCTCCCGACGCGGTTGCAAATGACTCCGGCAATCCGCAGCCGCGGATCGAACGAATCAAGGCCTTTTACGATCGCGGCGGCGGTCCCCGAAAGCTTCGCGCAGTCGAGAACCAAAACGACAGGGCAGGCCAACAGCATGGCCGCCGCCGCCGTGCTGCCATTAAACGGGTCGGCGCCGTAACCGTCGAAAAGGCCCATCACGCCTTCGACGACGGATAATTCCGCCGATTTTGCCGCGTCGAAAAAGATGCGCCGATTCGCCGAATCGTTCAGCATCCACCCGTCCAAATTACGCGCGGGACGGCCGGTCGCGGCGGCATGAACCATCGGGTCGATATAATCGGGACCGATCTTAAACCCTTGAACCGGCAGCTCGTCGGCAAAATGCGCCATGATCCCGGCGCTGAGCACGCTTTTTCCGGATCCGCTCGCGGGCGCGGCGATAAGAATTCGGTTAATTTTCATGCGCTGTCTCCTTTTCCGGCCGCTCCGCTTTCAGGAATACGATCGTAAAGTAGGCGCGTTCGCTGTCGTTCCAGCTTTTCGGATCCGTCAGGATTCTCTGGCTCGAATCGGAACAGCGTTCGACCAGTATGGCTCGGATCGGGGTTTCGGCCGCGTCGAGGATCGAGCTGATCTCGCCCAGTCTTTTGGCGGCTTTGTAAAGGACGACCGTTTCCCCTTGCGCGAGCCAGTCGCTTAGCCGCGGCAGCGCCGAAGCGGCGGAGGCGACGATAAGCGTTTCCTCTTCGATCGCCAACGGAAATTCAGAAGCGCAGGCGGCCGCGCTCATGGCGCTGATCCCGGGGCAAATCTCGATTTCACAATTGCGCGCGACTGCCGGCAGCAGGTGCTGCCAGGTGCTGTACAAGAGCGGGTCGCCCTCAGTAAGAAAAACGATTTCTCCGTAGAGCGCGAGCGCGCTCCGGATCCGCCGCGCCGCCTCCCGACGCGCCTGGAGCCGCGCCGCCCGATCGGGGGACATGGAGAACGGCAGCGGGATTTCGACCGCTTCCGGGCTGATCCAGCCCGACGCTGTCGTTCGCGCGTAACTTTCGCCGCGCCGGTTCGCCGTATACGCGATCGCTCGCGCCGAACGGATTTTTTCAACGGCCCGGAGCGTCAGCAAGTCCGGCGCGCCCGGTCCGACGCCGACGGCAATCAGTTTAGGCCGCATGGGACGCGCCTCCGATTTCGCAGCTAAGGATATAAATCGGATTGTTCGGTTCGAAACGCGTTCCCGATCCGATCCGTTTCGCGTAGGAAAAGCCGGCCGCGCTGAGCTGCGGTTCGAGGCCGCGGTCGCGCAGCAGCTTTAACGTCCGGACGAGGTTTTCGAGGAGCGTGAAATTCGCGGCCAGGCGGCAGCGTTCTTCAACGCGTTCGAACACGGTTGATAAAATCGCTTCGAGTTCCCCGCCGCTTCCGCCGATAAAAACGGCCGTCGGCGCGGGTAGCGGCAGGAGCGCTTCGGGCGCGCGGCCCGAGACGATTTCGACGTTAAGCGCGCCGTGATTGCCGACGTTTTGACGGAGATGATCGAGCGCGGCCGGGTCCTTTTCGATCGCGTAAACGCGCCCGCGCCAGGAGCGCTCGGCGATTTCGATCGATAGGGCGCCGCTTCCGGCGCCGATGTCCCAGACGGTATCGTCAGCCCGGAGCGAAAGCCGATCGAGCGTGAGCAGGCGGATATCGCGTTTGGTAATCATGCCGGAGCGATGGAGATAGGCGGAATCGTCGCGCGGGACGCCGACGCTGTACGGCTTAAAGTCATGACCCTGACGCAGAATCATGACGTTCAGGGGCGCGAACGTTATCTTCGTCAGTTCCGCCAGCGTTCCTTTCGTCAGCTTTTCCCCGGCCGTTCCCAGGTTTTCGCAGACGATCGCTTCACAGTCGGCAACGCCGGCTTCGAGCAGCCGTTCGGCGATTCGGTTCGGGCGTTCGCGCGGATCGGTCAGCATCCCGACCGTCGCGCTGCGCCGGATCAGCCCGATGACTTCCATGAACGGGCGCGCGTGGAGACTGGTAAAGACGGCTTCCTGCCAGGGGATTTTGGCGCGGGCGAAAGCGGCTTGAAGGCTTGAAACGTTCGGATGAATCGCTAACTCTTCCGCCGGGAGAATCTCCAGCAGCGTCGCGGCGATCCCGAAGAAACCGGGGTCGCCGGAAGCGAGGATGGCGATTCGCGCGTTCCCGCGATCGGCGAGCCGCCGAAGCTGCGCTTTGAGCGGATTTTCAAACGGGACGCTCGTTCCGCCGAAATCGTCCCACTCGCGTAAGAAACGTTCCGTCCCCCAAAGTTGATCCGCGTTCAGGATCGCTTCCCGCGCCGCCGCGCTTAATCCGGCGCGGCCGTCAACGCCGACGCCGATAACGTCTATTTTATTCGGGTTCAATCGCCGCTCCTTTCGCCGCCGCGGCTAACAATTCGCCGTTCAGGTTAAAAAGCCAAACGCCGACGTTTATTTTCCCGCCGCAGCGGTTCCAAACGTGACCGGCGGCAAGCTCGGCTAAAACCGGTTCGAGACGGATACCCTGCGTTTCGAGCTGGTTTTGAACGGCGCGCGCCGTTCGGCAGGTTCGAATTTTCTCGCAGACGTCATTCGGCGCGCCGGCCCGGCGGGCGAGAGCGGCTAAGAAGTCGAAATCGACTTCTCCTTCCTGAACGTGGGTCTGGAAACGCCCCTGAGCCAGTTTCGATAATTTCCCGATCATTCCGCCGATCTCGATTCCGGAGAATTTGAGCCGGATCGCGCGGTCGATCGGAAAGCCGATTTCGTCGCCGACGTTGACGATCGCTAAGTCGTTCGTTTCGTTCAAGGCGTTTTTCAAGTATTGCGCAGAGCGTTTCCCGGTCGCCAGCCCGACCGTTCGGCAGCCGTTTTCTTTCGCGACGCGCAGTTCGTAAAAGATACTCGTTCGGAACGCAGGCAGCGAATACGGATGAACCAGCCCGTCGGTTCCTAAAATCGAAATCCCGCCGACGACCCCTAATTTCGGGTTCATCGTTTCAAGCGCGACGCGTTCGCCGTCCGGGACGCAGATCGTCGCGATAAATCCGGTTCCCTCCTCGACGCCGAGATGCGCGAGTTCGGCGCGCAGCGTCTGCAATATCAGGCGGCGCGGTCCGGGGTTGATCGCGGCTTCGCCGACGGCGACCGGAAGTCCGGGGAGCGTCACGACGCCGACGCCGACGCCGCCGCGAATCTCGATCGTACCGCTGTGACCGCGGCTGACGATCGATTGAATTTCGATTCCGTTGGTCACGTCGGGGTCGTCGCCCGAGTCTTTAATGACGCCGCAGCGCGCGCCGCCGTTCAGAAATTCGCAGCGCGCGATTTGAAACGGAACGTCGCGACGCGTCGGCAGGTTGATTACGACGTCCGTAACGGTTTCGCCGCTGATCAGCGCGCGCAGCGCGGCGGCGGGCGCGGGGGGGGCGGGTAAGGGGGCCGGGGCCGCGGTGGACGACACCGGGGCGGACGCCGCCGCGGCGCAGGCGCTGGTCGAGAAACCGGTTCTCATTCGCAGCTCCGTTTCGCCAGCCTCAGCAGCGCGTTGAAGATCGCGACGGCGACGGTTGAACCGCCTTTCCGTCCGCTGACGCTGATGAAATCGAGTCCGCTTTCGGTTAGCGCCAGCTTCGATTCGGCGGCGTTGACGAAACCGACCGGAACGCCGACGACGAACGCCGGCCGGATCCTCTCTTCCGCGTAAAGACGGAGGACTTCAAAAAGCGCTGTCGGCGCGTTTCCGATCAGGACGGCGGCGTTTTCCAAATCCGCTCCGATTAGGCGCATCGCCGTTTCTGAACGTGTTTTCCCGTTGCGTTTGGCCGTTTCGGCGACGTTCGCGTCGTTCACGTAGCAGCCGGAAACGCAGCCGAACGATTCCATCAGCGGGCGGCCGATTCCGGCTTCGATCATGCGCACGTCCGAATATACGCGGCAGCCGGAACGGATCGCGCGGATCGCCGCATCGATCGCGTTCGGCGAAAAACGGATCAGCTCCCGATATTCAAAATCAGCGGTAGCGTGAATAACGCGCTGAACGATGGGGAGTTCCCGTTCGCTGAACGAATGAGGCCCTATCTCGTTCAGGATGATCCGGAAACTTTCCTTTTCAATTTCCTCCGGTTTCATATCGCAGTTTTCTCCAGTCCGTTAAAAATTCGCCGAATTCTCCGTCAGGCGGTACCCGCGCGAACTGATCATGCGGCCGCGCGCGATTTTCGTCGCGCTGTTTCCGACGATCACGATCGAATCCATCCCCAGTTCCATCCGGCTCAGCTCGCTCAGCAGACCGATTTGGACCGACTGAGCCGGGCGGAAAGCTGCGCGCACAAGCCCGACCGGGCGCGCTTCGCCGAGCGTTTCGATCAGGATCGAACACGCCGTTTCAAAAATGCCGCGCCGTCTCGCCGAGGTCGGATTATATAAGCAGATCGCGAAATCGGCTAAGGCGGCGGCTCTGAGCCTTCGGAAAATCGTTTCGCTCGGGACGAGGTAGTCGCTCAGGCTGATCGCGGCGAAATCGCTCATCAACGGCGCGCCGAGCAGCGCGGCCGCGGCGGTCAGCGCCGTGATCCCGGGCAGGACTTCGACCTCGATCGCTGTATCATCCAGACAGAGGAGTTCCAGTACCAGCCCCGCCATGCCGTAGATGCCGGCGTCGCCTCCGGAGACGACGGCGACTTGATGACCCTCGCGGGCGAAAGCGATCGCTTTTTTCGCCCGTTCGACTTCCCGGCGCATCCCGTTCCCGTAACGCGGCGTCTGCGGGCAGAGTTCCGCGATTTGGTCCAGGTAGGTCTGATAGCCGACAATCACCGTCGATTTTTCGAGTGCGGAGATTGCGCCGGGGGCGCACCAGGATAGATTGCCAGGCCCGGTGCCGATGATTCGAATGGATCCGCTCATGATTTTTCCTGATATACCGCGACGGCGACGGTAACGTTCGCGAATTTCCGTTTCCGGACGCGTAATTTCCGGCTCTGCGCCGAGAGAAGCGCTGAAGGTTCGGCGACGCCGCTGACCCCGAGCGCTTTTAATGCCGCCGCCGAAGGCTGAATCAGATTCGAAACGGATTCGATTTCCGTTCGATTGAAAAAGCGAATCTTCCAGTCGCGCGACCGCGCTAATTCAATCAATCCTTTTTCGTCGGCTTTCGCTTCGATACTGGCGATTTCGCGGATGGATTCGAACGAGAGTTTTTCATCGTTGAAAACTTCCGAAATCGCGTCCAGAATTTCAGCGGCGGCCGTTCCGCGGTTGCAGCCGACGCCGACGCAGAGAATTCGCGGGCGGATCACGGCGATTCTTTTCATATTCTCGATTCGCAGGGAGCCGAACGCGCGGTACGTGAAAATAACCGCCGGAGTTTTGAGATCGCGGTCCGATTCCGAAAGCGGACGGACCGTTTCCCAACCGATTGTCCGCAGCGCGTCGGGCGGTTCGAGATCCGGATCATGCAGCAGCGTTGCCGGCGTTTCGTTGACGAGCGCCGCCATGACGGCGGCCAAATCGCTTTGCGGATGAATCGTCCAACGATGGTCCTGAGCTAAAACGTCGAGCGCGGGGATATTCCGGTTATCGCTGGCTGTGGTAACGACGGCTTGCCCGCCGCTGAACCGCGCGATACGCTGAGCGAGCGCGTTGGCGCCGCCTTCGTGACCGCCGAGCAGGCTGACGATAAATTTTCCTTGCGGATCGCTGACGATGACCGCCGGATCGCGATGTTTGTTCGTCAGCAGCGGCGCGATCGAACGGACGACGATCCCCGACGCCATGATGCAGATCAGACTTTCCGCGCGCAGGAATTCGTTTTGAAGCGCGTCGCGGACGCCGTTCCGGATCGCGATCATTTTTTCCGCGTCCGAATCGTCTTTGATCAGCGTTTCCGGAACGAATAAAGCCGCGTTCGGGAGTTCGTTCAGCAGCCTCCGCGCGAACGCGATCGCCGGTTCGGTCATCGCGAAAATCGCGTGACCGGAGCGGGTCCGTTCCCGGTCCTGGTACGCGCCGTAAAGATGCGAAACAGTCGGAGCGGGCTGTTTATCCAATCCCGGACTGACGATGATCAGGCTCTGATTTGTTAATCCGGCGCGGCCCGCTTCGGCTTCGATCGTTCCGAGCGTCGCGCGGACGGCGATCTGGTCCGGCCAGCTGGCGCGGTAAACGACCGCGACGGCCGTATCGGCGGCGTATCCGGCCTCGGCGAGTTCGCTGACGACCTGCGGCAGGAGGGACGCGCTGAGAAAAATCGCCAGACTGGCGCGATGACGCGCCAGGTCGCGCAGTCGTTCTTTTTCGGGGACGCGCGTCCGTCCCGAAACGCGCGTCAGGATCAGCGTTTGGGTTAATTCGGGCAGCGTAAATTCAAGGTTTAAGGCGGCCGCGGCGGCGAAAACCGAGCTTACGCCGGGAACGACCTCGAACGCGACGTTTCGGGCGCGTAATCCGCGCATCTGCTCATGGATCGCGCCGAAAATCGACGGGTCGCCGGTATGAACGCGCGCGACGGCTTTCCCTTCCCAAGCTGCGTTTGCCATGAGGTCGATCTGCCGATCCAGCGGCATCCGGACAGTATCGTGAATTTCAGCGTTTGATCGCGCGGCGCGCAAAATTTCTTTCGGAACGAGCGATCCGGCGTAGAGGATCAGGCCGGCTGCGGCGATCCGTTTTTCGCCTTTGATCGTGATCAGTTCCGGGTCTCCGGGACCGGCGCCGATGAAATAGACTTTTCCCGGCGCGATTTCAGCCATCGTTCCCCGCGCTTAACGCGTCGAGCGCGTGTCTGACGTAAATTTTCCGAATCGCTTCGTATTCGCCAAGGCCGATCAATCGCGGCTCGACTTCAAAACCCTCGGCGCTGAGGACTGAATTCCAGCTGTCCGGATCGCCGCCCGCCATGTCGTTGTGGGCGTGATCTCCGGCGACGAGCATGAAAGGCTGGAGGATCAGCTTTCGGATCCCGGCGGATTTAAGCGCCGGAATCAACGGCGCCAATCCGGGCTCCCCTTCGACGGTCGCTACGTATACGGAGCGAAAACCGGCGTTCCGGAATTCGGCGTCGATCCGAAGATAGGCATCGTTCGCGGCATGTTTTGAACCGTGGCCCATGAACAGCAGCGCCTCGGCTTTTTTCAACGATAAGAAGAGCGGGCGGAGCGCTTCGGCGACCGCTTTAAAGTCGGCGTCATCGGAGAGAAGCGGTTTCCCGACGAAGACGCGTTCGAAATATCCGGCATGACGGCCGGCTTCGCGCTTTATTTTTTCGAATTCGAACCCGGGAATAATATGAAACGGCTGAATCAGAATTTCGCGGAAGCCGTCGTCCCGCAGTTCTTTAAACGCTTCGGAGACAAAACGTCCCGCCCGCGGCGCGGCGCTTTTCACGCTTGACAGCTGATGGGACGTGATCGCGCGCCTCAGCGTAAAATCGGGGAACGCGGCGGCTAACTCGGCTTCGACCGCCTCGATCGCCCGCTTGCGCGCGTCCGTGAAACTGGTCCCGAAACTGACGGCCAATAACGCTTTTTGCTGCTGAGTCGTTTTCATGATGCATAACTCCTAAAAATCGATGCCTTTTTGCGCCGGAATATTTTGAAGCCGATACGGATGTTTGATTTCTTTCATTTCGGTGACCATGTCGGCAAATTCGATCAGTTTCTCCGGCGCGTTCCGTCCGGTCAGAACCAGGTGAAGCTGCGGCGGCTTGTTGATCTTGAGCCAACCGATCAGTTCGTCCGGATCGATCCAGCCGAAATTGAGCGGATAGGTGATTTCGTCGAGGATAATGACGCCTTCGGGTTGGGATTGAATCCGCTCCTTCGCTTTCTCCCAGGCCGCTATCGCCGCCTGATAATCTTCTCCGTTTTGATCCTTTTTGAAAACGAATCCGGTTCCGAGGCTTTCAAACGGCACGCCTAATTTTTGCGCGGAAACGGCTTCGCCGTAAACGCGCCCCGGATTTTTCAAAAATTGAATGACGGAAACGTTAAATCCGTGACCGGCGGCGCGGGTCATGACGCCCATTGCGGCGGACGTTTTCCCTTTCCCGTTGCCGGTAAAAACGACGATCAATCCTTTTGCGGTTTGTTTGTTTATTTCAGCCATCGCGTCGGTACCTTTCCGGTTGGGTCCCGCCAGGAAATATTTCTTCGGGTTTTCCCTGGCGGTAAATTTTTCCCTTTTCGAGCCAGACGATCTCGTCCGCCCAGTTCGCCGCTAAATCCCAGTCGTGCGTCGAGAGGACGACGGTGTGATTTTCCGCCGCCCAGCTGTCCAGGATGTTCAGGACCTGGATCCGGATCCACGGGTCTAACGCGTTGGTCACTTCGTCGGCGAAAAGGAATTCGGGGCGCATCGCGAGAATTCCGGCCAGGGCGGCGCGGGTTTTTTCTCCGCCGCTGAGCGCATGGGTCGGGCGGTCGAGAAGCGCCGTCAGCCCGCAGCGTTCGGCGACTTCTTCGACGCGTTCGCGCGCTTCGCCGATCGAAAGTCCGAGATTCAGCGGTCCTGAGCTGATATCCTGATAAACGTTGGCGCTGAAAAGCTGGTCTTCCGGGTTCTGGAAAACGACGCCGACGCGTTCCCGCAGTCGGTAAATTCCTTTTTTCTTATAATCGACCGGCGCGCCGTCGATACGGAGCGTTCCCCGATCCGGCCTGATAATTCCGTTCGCGACCAGGATCAGCGTCGATTTTCCCCCGCCGTTCCGCCCGATCAGGGCGATTCGTTTCCCTGATCCGATTCGCAGCGAAAGGCCGTTCAGCGCCGGGGCGTTAACGCCGGGATACGTATAAACGATATCGTCAAAGAATAATTCGGTCATAGCGTTTCCCGATTTTGTACGGGCTGATTTCGGGAAGGGGCTCTTTCCCAAAGGGAACGGATCGGGTCGTACGTTTGCGGAATGACGCGAAACGCCCCGTCCCAACAGCGGCTTTCCAGTGAAACTTGAAGCTTCCGGCTTCTCCGATAGGTTTCGAGGAATAAATTAGCGGCGATTTCGCCGGCGCTGCGGAATGCGGTTCGGAGTGAACGGAATCCGAGACGGGATTCTTTCGCGGCGGTCATCCGTTCCAAACAGTCGAATAAAGTGAATATGAAGCGATAAATCAGCGTCATCAAATCAATCATTATTTCCGGAACGCGCGGCCGTCCGGCCAAGTCGATCAGATCGACAACCGGCGTCGTCATCGACAAAAAATTCATCGCGCTGATACAGGCTAGCGTCCGCGTCAGAAGATTCAGCGCGTTCAGCGCCGAATCGCGCGTTATCAGCAGCTTCAGCGGAAAAACCGGAACCGGTTCCGCCGCGGACGGCCGGACGATACTGACCGCGATCGGGACGACGCTTAATATCAGGAACGCGGCTTCTCCGGCGAGGATTTTCAGGAAAGATCGGAGCGGAAGTCCGGCGAGCGAAACGGAAAGAATAAGGATCAGCAAAAGCGCGGCGGCGCTGACATACGGCCTGTCGAAACCGAGGCAGACCAGGATCATGATCAGGCTGAATCCGGCTTTGACGGCCGGATCCAACCTGCGGATACGATTGTTATACGCGAAGCGGTCGATCCAACGCATTTATGACGATTTCGGTTTTTTGGAACCGGCGTTTTTATTTTGACCGCTTTTATTTCCGAGATAATAGCCGATAAAACCGGCGCCGAGCGCGGCCTGAAGCGCGAAGAGAAGGCTTTCGATTTCGCCGGACGGCGGTTCCCAAAGCGATTCCGCCCAGGGTTCGTAATCAGGGTTGATCTCTCCGATCGCGTTTTCGGCGATAACGTCCGCGCCTTCGAATTCGGCGCCTTTCGTCAGAAAAATCGGCAGCAGCGCCAAAACAATAACGATCAGGATCAGCAGCCAGGTATTATTTTTCATCTTTAAACTCCCTCGATTCCCAAGGATTTCAATTCGGCAGGCGCGTTTTTCTTTAACGCGTTGAAGATCAGGACGGTCAGGATCCCTTCGCTGATTGCGAGCGGAATTTGGGTAATCGCGAAAATACTTCCGAATTTCGCGAAAGAGACGGCGAATCCGCCGACCGGATCCGGATGCGCCAACGCTAACTGAACGGACGTTACGACGTATGTCAGCAAATCTGCCAGCGCGGCGGCAAGGAAAATGACCCAGGATTGCGGAAGTTTATCTTTTAGCGCTTTCCAAACGGCCCAGGCGATCAGCGGTCCGGCGATCGCCATGCTGAACGCGTTCGCGCCGAGCGTCGTTAATCCGCCGTGCGCCAGCAGGAGCGACTGGAAGAGCAGCACGATCGTGCCAATAATCGCCATCGGGAACGGGCCGAAGAGGAGCGCGCCGAAACCTGTGCCGGTCGGGTGGCTGCAGGAGCCGGTCACGGAAGGGATTTTTAACGCGCTGAGGACGAAACTGAACGCGCCGGAAAAACCAAGCAGCAGCCGGCTTTCCGGTTTTTCGGCGACGATTTTCCGGATTTGGATAAAACCGATAATCCAGAACGGAACCGAAACGGCGAACCAGAAGATCGCCCAGCCTTTCGGTAAGAATCCCTCCATGATATGCATCGCGCGGACAGGACGGATTCCATAGCCCAGCAGCAGGGCGAGGACAAGGAGAAGAAACGACTTAAGATTGAAACGGGATTTGATACGGTTCATATTAACCTCCTACGTTTTTCTGTTCTCGAGTCGGAGGTCGGTTTTGAAAGGAACGCTGCCGGCTGTGTAACGTCGGTTCCTTTCGTTCCCCTACCCCTCTTGCTCGAGAAGGACGGCGAATCATATCGCAAGGCAGGTTCCCTGGCTTCGGACGAAGATCGTCCGTTACAGTTGCGGCACAGCGTCGGACTTTCACCGACTTACACCTTTTAAGCCCTGACATCCGGGCATCGGGTCACCTTGCTGAACGGGTTTTGTAACGTGCTGTTTTTTTATGTAACTGTTTCTATTATAACGGATTCTTTCGGAAAAATTTCCCGAGGCCGTCGCGTCGATCGTATTCTGTGCCGATTGTTCGGCCGGGTAAAACGGAAAATGTTAATCCCGCGTTTTTTATTCGATATTTTTCCGGCGATCGTCTATAATTTTATATATTTTAAATCCGTGCTTTTCATATCGCTTCCGGGCTTTGTTATTGTTCGAAGATACGCTGAGAGAAATACGATCGACGCTCAAATCTGGAAAGATCGTTTAATAAATTCGGACGAAGCATATCCGCCGAAACCGCGGCCGGTACGATCCGGATTGATTAAAAATCTGCCGATATCAACGTTATCTTTTTCGATCCTGATTTTCCGAATTAAACCGATAAATTCATCCCCCGCAAAAATGGAACGGATATGGTTTTGTCCGTCTAATTCGCGCGCTGTCAACAGAAGCGCTAATGCCGGTCCCGCCTATTGTCGGAGGAAAGCTGCTCCGCGTTGATTCGTCCGATGACAGACTGCTTCTGTATTTTCCCGTTTTATACCTTCGGCCAGACGTACTTTTATTTCAAACATTGCCTCGGCGCATTCCGTATTTAACGCTCTGAATGGCTGCCGATAGCGCCGCGTTATTCCGTTAATTCGTTCAGGATTTCGCCGATCGAAAGCCCGGTTTCGCGCGCGATCCGTTCGAGATCGTCGTATTCGGGACGTTCCGAGACGATTTTCCCGTTCAGGATTTTTCGCTTGAACCGGACCGTACCGAAGCGCGTCTCCCGGCGGACGCAGTCGCGGCCGGCGACGTATCGAACGCATTCCTTTACGCGGACGCCGAGCGTCGACGTTTCGCGCAAGATCAATTCGGCGAGACGCGTCTCGTCTTCCTTCCGCGCCAGGACGGTAAACGTCACGGCGGGGCGGTTCTTTTTCATTTGGATCGGCGTAAACCAGGCGTCGAGCGCGCCGGCGTCGAGGGCGCGGCTCAGCGCGAACGCCAGCGTTTCGGCGGGCTGGTCGTCGATATTGGCGCTGAGCTCGACGCAGCCGCCCGCTTCTTTTAATACGCCTGCTTGGGTTGACCGAAAGTCGGGTTCGGCTCCGGCGGGTATAGGCGTCTTGGTCATATTTCCTCCCGTGAGACGGATCGGCTCCGTCTGTTTGAACCTAATTCTATCATCGCGTCGGCAGCTTCCGGACGCGTTTTACGGACGGCGGCGGAAGGATAAAACCTCCCGGCGATCTGATATAATTTTTTAAAATAGAAATTTCCGGTGGAAAGGGGGAAATCCGCATGATTCGGCTTTTCGGACGTTTCGGTCTCGGCGTTATCTGTATTGCGTTTTCGTTCATAGCGTTTTTTCTTCCCGTTCGGCCGGTTTTCGCGGATCATCTTCGCAACGTCCGCCAGAATCAGATTCTCTACGTCGGCGTTGCATCGAATTTTTCGCCGTTCGCTTATCCCGGAAGCGACGGAACGGCGCAAGGGATCGATATCGAGCTGGCGGAAGCGTTCGCGGACGGGATCGGTACGTCGGTCGAGATCGTCGAGATCGCTTACGCCGGGCTGGTCGATTCGCTTCTTGCGGGTCAGGTCGACCTGATCGGCGGCGCGCTCCCGGTTGAAGCCGGTTTGACGGAAATCTTGGATTATTCGACGGTTTATTATCAAGGTGAATTCGGTCTGATGGGGCTCCCGGGCGGGCTGGACGGTACGGCTTTCCGTTTTGAAGATCTAAGCTGGATCCGGCTCGGCGTTCAGCGCGGAACAGTCCCGGAGCAGTTTGTCCGTTCATACTGGATCGGTTCGGGAAGGATAGCGCCGGACCAGGTCTGTTATTTTGACAGCCGGGAAGAAGCGGTCGAGGCGCTGAATTGGGGCGAGATCGATTATTTCTTGACGACGGAAAATATTTATAAGCGGCGTTATGAGCTGAGCGGCGCGTATCTCTGGATTCAGTCCGACTGGCTGAACGTCCGTTTCGCGTTCGCGGCGCGGAAAGGTTCGACGCTTATTCCGGAAATAAACCGGATCCTAACGCTGATGAGCTCCGACGGAACGGCGCAGAAAATCGCCGACGCGCAGCTGCGGGAGGCGCGCTTCGCCGCGTTGCCCCAGGATTTTTCGCGCGCGGTACCGTTGAGCGACGTTTACCGGAGCCGCGACTGCGCTTATGCGGCGCGTTTTTTAGGCGATGAAACGCTGACGGAGGGCGCGGATGAAGTCGATCCCGGCGCGGCGTTGGAAAAACGTTGGCGTTTGATGAATATCGGGAGCTGCGCATGGACAAACGGAACGGTCCTCGTCCCGATAACTGACGCGCCGGCTTTTTCAATCGTTCCGTTAGAAGAAGTCGGGCCGGGCGCGGTAACGACCGTTTCGCTGCCGTTTACGGCGCCTGAAACGCCCGGATCTTACGCGGCGCAGTTCCGCCTCAGCGCGCCGGACGGACTCGATTTCGGCCAGATTCTGAATTTGCGCTTGACGGTTCGGGACGGGAAAGCCCCCGACGGTTAGAGCGGAAACCCGAAGCGGAGCGATCTTTGCCCGATTGGAGCGAATCGAGCGAAATTGTTTGGAAATACGGTAGAATTTACGGTATGAAAGCGTCGGTTTCCGACGAGTTAACCTTCAAGGAGAAAGCATGGAAAACCTGAATGACATCGTTTCGGCGGGCAAGGGCGGATTCGAAAAATTCATCGAAAAAATCCCGGGCGTAAAAGGATATAAAGAAAAAGAAGATCGTCGGACGACGGATAAAATTGTTCGCGAAACGATCGCCAAACGTTTAGAGGATCAATGGGCGCGAATCAGCAGCGTTCAGCGTCAGCTCCTGAAAGCGGGCGCGTTGGGACCGATGGGCGATCTCGAATCGCCAGCGCTGAAAATTCGCCAGTTTATCGATCGGATCAGGACGGCGTCGTACGGTTACGCCGGGTTAATGGACGCGATCAAGGTTGACGAAGTTGCGCTGAACCAGCTGTATGACTATGATTTGTATTTGTATGGATTGGTTGACGAGGTCGCGAAGCGGTTAGATACGATCGAGGCCGGCGGCGCGGAAACCGAGCTCGATCAGGCAATCCGCGAATTGACGACGGTCGCGACGGAGCTGGTAACCGCGTTTAACCGCCGTTCCGAAGTAATTCAGGGAACTGTCAATTCCTGATCGGATACAAATAAAAACTCCCGTCGGCGGGAGCGTTAGAAAGGCAGAGATATGGCACGGATTTTTGATGTAGTTGAGTACCCGAATGAGATGCATAACGTATTGGCGTACCATTTCCCGGAAACGGGCGTCGCCGATTTGCGTTTTGGAAGTCAGGTTATTGTCCGGGAGTCCCAGAAAGCGGTCTTTTTCCGTGACGGGCGCGCGCTGGACGTTTTAGGCCCGGGCCGGCATACGATTTCGACCGCGAATTTCCCGCTTTTATCCGGCGCGCTCGGATTGGCGTTTAACGGACGGACGCCGTTTACGGCCGAAGTATATTATGTCTCGATGCGTGAGTTCGCTGATGTGAAATGGGGTACGTCCCAGCCGATTATCGTCCGAAATACCGGCGTCGGTCTCGGCGTCAGTCTCCTTCAGGGCTTCGGCACGTACAGCTTCCAGGTCGCCGATCCGCAGCAGTTTATTACCCAGATCGTCGGATCGCGTTCGTCTTATACGCTGGACGCGATTGAAACGCGTTTGCGGACGATGCTCCTTTCGAAGATTCAGGATGTCTTGGGTACCCTGACCGCGAATAAGAACGTTTTCGAACTGATCAGCCTGGTCGAGGAAATCGGGACGGCGGTCCGCGCCAGCGCTCAGGACGATTTCGCCGCTATCGGGTTGACGCTAAAATCGTTTTATATCGCCAGCTTGAAACCGTCGGAAAAATCGGCTGAAGAATTACGCGCGATGGGTATGCTCGATATGAGCGTGTATACGCAGCTTCAGGCGGCGGACGCGTTGCGCGACGCCGCGAAAAATCCAAGCGGCGGCGCGGGATTAACGGCGGGCATCGGCGCGGGTATGGGACTCGGAAATTTCATGACCCAATCGTTCGCTCAACCGCCGGCGCCGCAGCAGCCGGCGCCCGCTCCGGCATCGGCGTCAGCGGCCGCCGGCGCGGAAGCGGGGATTAAGTCCGTGATGACTCCGGCCGAGGTCGCCCAACTCCTAAAAGTTTCCGAGGAGGATATTATCGCGGCGATTAACGCCGGCGACCTTAAAGCGCGGAAAATTGGCAGCGCTTACCGGATTAGCGGCGAGGCGGTCGAGGCGTTCCTGAACGGTTAGTAAAATTATTTTCGCGGCGGAATAACGGCGGACGTTTTTTCGGATCGGACGCCGTTATTCTTCCGATCGCGTAAAACTTTTTTTTTCAGCGGGATTTACATTCAAAGGGAGGGGGCTGAACGAGCGTGAAACTGCTTGAATATCAGGTTAAAAATCTTTTTCGCCGTTACGGGATACCGGTTCCGGTCGGGAAAGTCGCTTCGTCGGCTCGCGAAGTAAAAAATATCGCGGAGGAGATCGGAAAACCGGTCGTTATTAAAGCGCAGATCCCGGTTATAGGCCGAGGCGAGAAAGGCGGGATCCGCGTCGCGCGGTCTGCGGTCGAGGCCGAGACGATTTCTTCAGAGATGATGGCGGGGCGGATCGACGGTTTCCCGGTCCATAAAGTTCAAGTCGACGAGGCGCTCGCGATTCAGGATGAGTATTTCGTTGTTCTGACGATCGACCGCGCGACCCGCTATCCGGCGCTTATTCTTTATACCGATGCCCAGAAACGGATTGAAGCGGCGGCGAACGCGATCGACGAAAAGGATATCAGCGTTTCGATCGATCCGCTGATCGGGCTGCAGCGGTACCAGATCCGGAATTTGGCGCGTCAGGCCGGATTTCCGCCGGCGCTGTTATCGGTCTTTACCAATATTTGTTTACAAATGTGGTCGCTTTTTACGCAGGTTGACGCGCGTTACGTCGCGCTCAGCCCGCTCGTAATTACCGAGCATCAGCGCGTCATCGCGCTCGACGGGAAAATTGCTTTGGATCGCTGCGCGCTCTTTCGGCAGTCGTTCATCGCCGATCACGCCAATTATATTCTCGTCAGCGAAAACGAGCTCGAAGCGTTCAAGCAAGGCTTCGTTTATCTTGATTTCGGAAATGAAAAGTCGATCGCCTGCTTAGCGAATGGCGCCGGGTTAACGTTGGCGACGATGGATTACGTCGTTGAAGCGGGCGGAACGGTTAGCGATTTAGTCGATGTCGGCGCTCGGACGCTAACGGATCATTCCAACCGGGCGCTTACGATTCTTCTCCGCGACGAGAAGATTCAGGCGGTCGTTGTCAATATCTACGGCTGTATGACGTCCTGCGGCGAAATCGCGAAGCGGCTGTTGAGCGCATGGGAAGAAGCCGACCGGCGCGTTCCCGTTTTCGTCAATTTTGACGGATACGGTAAGATGGAGGCCAACAGCCTGCTGCAGAACAGCGGGATTATCGTCTGTTCGTCGTTGGAGGATGCGGTAAATTCCGCTGTCGCGCAAACGAAGGAGATGACCGGATGAGTATTCTGATCAATCGTGAAATGGATATTATCGTCCAGGGAATTACCGGCCGGGCGGGCGAATATTACGCGCGCTTGATGTATGAATTCGGGATGAATATCGTCGCCGGAGTTTCTCCGACCGCAGACGGCACGTGGGTTATGGACGGAAAAGTCCCCGTCTTCGATTCCGTTGAGACGGCGCTGGAAATTTTTCCGACGGCGAAAGCCTCGATCGTTTTCGTTCCCGCGCCCCAGGCGTTGGATGCGCTTTATGAAGCCGCCGACGCGGGAAGTTTTTCGCTCGTCGTTTGCGTAACGAAGGGGATCCCGATTCATGACGTTTCGAAGGTTTGCCGCACCTTCGACGCGCGCGGGACCCGTTTTATCGGCCCGAACAGCCCGGGGATTTTTAATCCGGGCAGCGCGCTTCTGGGCGTTTATCCGGCTGATTGCGCGATTCCGGGGGACGTCGGCGTCGTCTCCCGTTCCGGGACGCTGAGCTATGCGGTTCTGGAGACGCTGAAAAATGCCGGGATCGGCGTCAGTTCGTGTATCGGGATCGGCGGAGATACGCTGCAGGGGACGACGGTTGCCGACGCTTTGTCCCTGCTGGACGCCGACGTTTATACGAAGAAAATTGTTTTAATCGGCGGCGTCGGCGGACAGGAAGAAGAACGCGCCGCCTCGCAGGTGATGTTCTCGATGTCGACGCCGGTCGTCGCCTATTTCGCCGGGCGTCAATTTCCGAAAGGCCGGACGTTCGGTTTGTCGGGCGCTTTTATCGACGGCGGGATTGGCGATGTCGCGCGAAAGGAAACTGTCTTTCAACAGATGGGCGTCCGAACCGTGCGGCAGCTGCGCGACCTTCCGCGAGTTTTGGAGAGTTATTCGTAGAGGAAATAGAATTTAGGGATATCGTTTTTCGTTTGGGTAAATTTTGGCCGGTGTGTCGATTGATTTAATAATCGTCTGTGCCTTGCGGCTGCGCGGTTGTTTTGAAACGTTTCTACGCCCAAACTTAAAATCAAAAACGGTACCGGACGGACAAGCCGCGGCGTACCGTTTTTTCTTCGCGACTTTTTTACATTTTCTCAAGAACGTCGATCACATCCTGAACCGAGCGGATTTCTTTCGCCTGATCATCGGGGATCGTAATATTAAACGCTTCGGAAAAACCGTCGATTAGGAAGAACTGATCCATTGAATCGGCTTTCAGATCCTTGATGAACTCGGTTTCGGGGGTAATTTCCGATCCGTCGATTTTTAGAACATCGACAACGACTTTTTTGACTTCTTCAAAAGTGACTTTCATTTGAATTTTCTCCTAAAATTAACAGCTTCCAAGTTCGATTTTATCATGACTTGAACGTTGGAAAGCGGCGTCGTTACTGGATCAAGTCGATCAGGAGCGTTCCTTGAGTTGAGGAAGAAATAACTTCAACGCGTAAATCGTATTGCGATTTTGTCCCGTCCTCATTCGTATAATTGATAGCGATATTGAGAACGGCAGGATTTTCTCCGGGATTCTGGAGATAGGCGTAGACGACTTCGATATCGGAAATCTCGCTCCAAACGGTCGTAAAATAATCGATGGGATTGACGCCCTTATTGTAACAGCAGGCGATTTGGACCTTCTCTGACAGCATCCACCACGCGAGGGAATAATTCCGGGCGTTCAGCGTATCATAGTAGGAGCGAACGAATGATTCCGGGTCCGGATAGTCCGCCTGCGGCCAGGGCGTAAAGGTTGCTTCTTCGCCGCTGGGAGCGCCGCCGGGGATATTCGCGATCGGGAGGACGATTCCCGGTGCGGTTCGCGACGGCGTCGGTTCGTTCAGCGCGATATCCGAAAGGATTGTTTCCGCCAGCTGCGTATAAAGCGCGGAAACGTTTTCCGTGCCGCGCATTTCGAGGATCTGGCGGTCTGAATAGAGGACGAAATAGAGAATCGCCGCCGTAATCAGGACGGCCAACGCGACGACGCCGAGTATACGCCGCGTAAAGGGGGATTTTTTCTTTTCGATTTCTTTATTGTCGATATAGTAATAACCGCCGATCGTTTCGGATCCGCCGTTGCTGTTGATCAACGCGACGAATTCGGAGCCGAGTTTATGCCCCGAATTCCAGGTGAGCTGGTTGACGCGGCGGACGGTGAAAAGATGGTCGCTGCTTTCACCCGGGCTTAAGCGAAAATCGGGGGGATAAACGCTGACCCAGGATACCTGAATCGCGATTCTTCCCACGAGCATGCGGTCGCCGTCGTTCGTGACGGTCAGCGTGGCAATGCCATGTCCTTCCGTCGGCTCGGCGGCGTAGTTGACGAGCCCAAAATCGAGACTCGGCGGCGAGATGGCGAGAATCGGTTGCGGCGGCTGAGCGTTACGGATGATCATGAGAAAATTATACCAACGAATATTTTGCAGGCGTTGGTATCCGGGCGTATTTTGCGAAAAATCATATTTCTCGGACGGGCGGGGCAAGGCCGGAATCCTGCGATCGGCGCCGGGCTTTTTTTTCGCGGTTTTGCGTATTTCCGAATTGAGCGAGGGCAGATTTTCGGCGGATCGCTGCGGTATAAAGCGATTTATCGGAATTACCGGGCAGAACGCGAAGAATCTAAAGAATTCGTTGGTACAATACCGGTATATACTGAAATGATTAACAATGTGTTGAAGCGGTAGGCGATGATAAGTTTTAGAGGATACGGATTGCTGATCGTCGTAGCGGATTATTTCGGCGGTCTGGCTTTGTTGAGCAAGTATGCGCCCCGGATTTTTAAAACAGATAAACAACAATATATAGCGATCGTTGTTTTTCATGTTATGGTTACGCTGGTGAATTTTTGCCTTGCGAAACATCTTAATCGCAGCGGGGCGGAACATACGGTCGGGGGCGTAAGGCTGGAGACGGTCGCATGGGTCGTCGGATTGATCTTGCTTTTACCGATTGTGATGATGGGAAAAGATATTATTTATTAAGTCTAAAGTCTTAACGCGCGTTCGGAAATCTCCGGGTTTATTCCGTTCGTCCGTCAACAACTCTTCGTAAATCGGATGTTTAAGCCGTTGTCGTCGGAATCCGTTGCGCGGTGTATTCGGATCGGGCCGCCGCCGCGGCAAGTCGGTTTGAAGGTTGAATCCCGTCAGAATTGAAAAAAACGGGGGTAATTTCTCGGGAAATTTCGCCCCCCGGGTTTTTGAGATGTTCTCATAGTTGACCATCATATCAGAATAGGGTCATTAGTCACCTTTTCGATTTTTGAAAAAAGCGTAAAATTGAGTTAATTGAAGTTGTCGGACAATTAACTTCCCGACAACGGTCGTTACAAAAACGCCGTACAAAAAATTGAAATATTTTAAACAAACAATGGAGGTATATTTTGGCAATTGATTTCAAAGCAATCAAGGCGAAAGCTGAAAGTTACGCGGACGATATGACGAAGTTCATGTGCGATTTGATCGCGATCCCTGGGGAATCCTGCCAGGAAGGCCCGACCGTCCAGCGCATCAAAGAAGAAATGGAAAAAGTCGGTTTCGACAAAATCGAAATCGATCCGATGGGCAACATTCTCGGATGGATCGGTCATGGCAAGCACCTGATCGCCATGGACGCGCATATTGACAACGTCGGCGTCGGCGAAATCGCCAACTGGACGGTTACCGGCCCGTTCGAACCGAAAGTTATCGGCGACGAAATTTACGGTCGCGGCGGCTCGGATCAGGAAGGCGGTATGGTTTCCATGGTCTACGCCGGTAAGATCATTAAGGATCTTCATCTCGAAGACGACTATACGCTGCTGGTCGTCGGCTCGGTTCAGGAAGAGGACTGCGACGGTCTCTGCTGGCAGTATATTATCAACGAAGACAAAATCAAGCCGGAATTCGTCCTGATTACCGAACCGACTTCGTTACGAATTTATCGCGGTCATCGCGGACGCATGGAAATTAAGGTCCATACGCCGGGTATCAGCTGCCACGGTTCCGCGCCGGAACGCGGCGATAACGCGATCTATAAGATGGCGCCGATTATCAACGAAATCCGCGCGCTGAACGAAAATCTGCACTATGATCCGTTCCTCGGTAAAGGTACGGTTACGATTTCGGAAATTTTCTTCACGTCGCCGTCTCGCTGCGCTGTCGCCGACAGCTGTACGATTTCGCTGGACCGCCGCTTAACTGACGGCGAAACCTGGGAAAGCGCGCTGCAGGAAATCCGCAATTTGCCGTCCGTCAAGGAAGCGAAAGCGGAAGTTTCGATGTATACGTATGAACGCCCGTCGTATACCGATTTGGTATATCCGACCGAATGCTACTTCCCGACCTGGGTTATTCCGGAAGATCATGTCGCGACCCAGACGCTGGCGACCGCGTATGAATCGCTCTTCGATTCAAAGCCGGTTATCGATAAATGGACGTTCTCGACAAACGGCGTTTCGATTATGGGACGATATGGGATCCCCTGTATCGGTTTCGGTCCCGGCGCGGAAGAACAGGCGCACGCCCCGAACGAAAAGACCTGGACGAGCCATTTGGTTACAGCCGCCGCGATGTACGCCGCCGTTCCGTCCGTCTATGTTGAAAAATTGAAATAATAAATTCAGATAGGATTAGTATAAAAGGGTAGCTATGGAAAATACGAAAGCCTTAATTCAGCAATTGAAGAGCCTCGACTGCTCGAAGATGTTCAACGACGATTTCCTGCTGACTTGGGAAAAGAACGACGACGAAATCCGCGCGACGTTTGCGGTCGCCGATATTTTACGCGGCTTGCGCGAAAAGAATATCTCCTCGCGCATCTTCGATTCCGGATTGGCGATTTCGCTCTTCCGCGATAATTCGACGCGTACGCGCTTCAGCTTCGCCAGCGCCGCGAACCTCCTCGGTTTGGAAGTTCAGGATTTTGAGGAAGGCAAATCGCAGGTCGCGCACGGCGAAACTGTCCGCGAAACGGCGAACATGATTTCGTTCATGGCGGACGTTGTCGGTATTCGCGACGATATGTATATCGGCAAGGGCAACGCCTACATGCGCGAGTTTAGCCAGTACGTCAAGGAAGGCAACGAAGAAGGCGTCCTTGAACAGCGCCCGACGCTCGTTAACTTGCAGTGCGATATCGATCATCCGACGCAGTCTATGTCGGACATGCTCCACATTATTAACCATTTCGGCGGCGTCGATAAACTCAAGGGCAAGAAAATCGCCATGACCTGGGCTTATTCGCCTTCTTACGGGAAGCCGCTCTCGGTTCCGCAGGGCGTTATCGGTTTGATGACGCGCTTCGGAATGGACGTTGTCCTGGCGCATCCGAAGGGCTACGAGGTTCTGCCGGAAGTTGAAGCTGGCGCGGCGAAGAACGCGGCGGCCGCGGGCGGAAAATTCTCGAAAACCAACTCGATGGCGGAAGCTTTCGTTGACGCCGATATCGTTTACCCGAAGAGCTGGGCGCCGTTTGCAGCGATGGAAAAACGGACGAACCTGTACGGCGAAGGCGATACCGACGGTATTAAAGCGCTCGAGAAAGTTCTCCTGGCCCAGAACGCCGAACATACCGATTGGGAATGCACGGAAGATTTGATGAAGACGACGAAAGACGGCAAGGCGCTGTATATGCACTGTCTCCCGGCGGATATTACCGGCGTCAGCTGCAAGAAGGGCGAAGTCGAAGCGTCGGTATTCGATCGCTATCGCGTCCCGCTTTATAAAGAAGCCAGCTACAAGCCGTATATCATCGCGGCGATGATCTTCCTCAGCAAGGTCAAGAACCCGGCCGCGGTTTTGGAAGACATGCTCAACAAGAAGCCGCTTCGCTTCCTCGGCTAAAAATTAATCCATATAGAAAAAACATCCCGACTGTCATACCGGCGTCGGGATGCTTTTTTAAGATGCGGAGAGCGGCCCGTCAATTTATCTTCCGCCGCCGCGTTTTCTGCCGGGCCGTATATGTATGTCCCTGTATTACGCTTCAAAGAGGTTCGTTCTGCCGTTTTCAACGGCTTTTACGCAAGAGCTGACTGAAATCCGGCGTTACGGGAACCGCCTTATATCCGAGCCCTACGGAGACGGGATTCGAACGCAACGCGGGTATGGCAAAATCCGCCATATTTTCAGGATTCAAGCCTGCCGGAGCGGCAGATGTGGCGGAAGCGGGCGATCGGGCCGCGATGCGCGGGAAATGCGCGAAATATCATGGATTCGCGGTCCGATCTTTTTAAATTTCGACGCGTTTGCTTCCGCGCTGCCTGACGCGGAAACGAGCGATAGGGACGAACCGAAATCGGAAGAAAAGTTCAAACGATCGGAATCCTCCGGGCCGGATTCGCCGATAGCCGTTCCCCTGAATTTATTTAAGCGAAGCGGCGGTCGTCGGCGGGGAATCTAAGCCCGATTTTACCGTCGACTTCGCCCAGCCGTTCCCCGGCGCGGAGTTTGCGGCGCGCTTCCTGCATGACGGCGTCGATTTGATTGAATTCCAGCAGGAGCGCTTTCTCTTCCGCGCGGGTTTCGACGACTTTACGAATCCCGCCGTTTTGAATCACGATACGCCGGTCCGCCAGCAACGCCAGCAGCGGGTCGTGCGTCGCCATCAGGACGATCTTATCCTGAGAGACGAGGAGATCGAGCGCTTTCCTGCGGTCGATTCCGGCGTTTTCGATTTCGTCGATAAGGACGATCGGAGAGGCGCTTAAAATGGCCGTGTCGGCGATCATCAGGGCGCGCGATTGACCGCCGCTCAGGCTGGTGACCGGCGCCGAGGCTAAAAACGATTCTCCGGCTAAGCGGTTCGCTTCGGCGAGAATTTTTGCTTTGATTTCCGCGCGGTTCCCGATCATCCGGCTTTCGGCGTGCATTTCGATAAATTCTCCTACGCTGAGATCCATGACGAAATTCATATTCTGTGATAATTGAGCGACTAACTTGTTGTTGGATGAGTAACGCCATTTGGGGTCGGGGTTCTCTCCGTTGATCAAGATCGCCCGTCCGGTCGGCGTGTCGCGCTGCGCCGCCCATTCGATATCGGCGAGGAGCCGGCTTTTCCCCGAGCCGGTCGGCCCGACGATCGATACGATTTGGGATCGGTAAATATCGAGACGCTCGAAAGTTTCCGGCGTCTTATCTTTATCATGTCCCGGAAGGATCGTTAACGAACGGACGGCGCCGCTTTCCTCGACGCCCAGAAAATCGAGGATTTGTTCGATGTAGCGGTTGAGATCGTCTTGGAGCGTCTCGATTCTAAGCGCCTGGTCTTCGATTTCGTCCGCGTCGATTCTTTTGAGGAATTCGGCGAAAGTGAGATGTTCGCTTCCGCTGACGTTAAGGCGGTTCTGGTCGAGAAAATCCCGCGCGAACGGGTACGATTCTAAAACCTGCGCGATCGTCAGCCGGTCAATCATGTAAAAAATCCCTTTTCTTTTGCTTTAAAAGCTTCTTCATTTCTATTCCCAATTCATCTTCTTTGAATTGCCGAGTTGATACGATTCGCCGATCCGCGTTTCGCCCAGGCAGTAAGAACACATCGCCGCCGGCATCGGAAAGCGCAGTTTCATGCCTTGAACCGACTGAATATCGCTGTCGCCGCGGTAGATAAGCGTGCTGAGTTCGTAAGCGCCCTGGCCGCTCAGTCCGTTGACATGCATCACCAGCGCGCGCGGATTGACGGCGCTGACGCGCGCGGCGAAGACTTCGCGTTCGGCCTGGGAAACGATATCGCCTTTGGTAATGACGACGATATCGGCGGATTTCAACATCGGTCCGATCTTCTTCGGCGTATTAATCCCGGAGAGGTTGTCAATGACGCAGACGCCCTTAACGTCGGCGAGATAAGGCGAGCAGCGGTTGCACAGCCCGGCTGATTCGCTGACGAGCAGGTCGACGCCTTCGCGGACGCCCCATTTTACGACGCCTTCGATATTTGAAGCGAAAAAATGGTCGGGGCAGAGTCCCCCTGAGAGCCCTTTTTTGACCGGGACGCCCGCTTTCTCGTATAAAAGGTCGTCGTCGGTGTATAAGCAGTCGAACTTGACGACGCCGACTTTTTTCCCCTGCTTTCGGAAAGCGTCGATCGTTTTCAGGATAACGGACGTTTTCCCTGACGACGGCGGACCTGAAAAAATTGTTAAATTCATTCCGAATCCCCGCGGTTTATCTTGGCTTATCCGAAAAGGCTTCTTCAGCGTCGCGAAGCAATCGGCCGATGTCTTGCGAATGAATCGTGTCCCAGCCGATCCAGACGAATTTTTGCTCTTTCCCAAGGCGATTATCGAGGAAGGGGAGCGTCGAGGGGAATTTCCCGCCGACATGGATCGTTTCGCCGATTTCCTTCGAATACAGGAAATCGAGGATCGGTTTCATGCGTTCGCGCGCGCCGGCTTTCGCAATCAGGAAAATCGGACTGATTATCGCTCCTTCTTCCGGCCAGACGATCTCGAGCGATCCGCCTTCTTTCGCCATCTGTGCAAAGAAATACGGAACGACGCTGACGGCCGGGGCGGTTCCCCGGCTTGATTTCGCGCCTTTGACCATCTGCGCCGGATGCATTCCTTCCAACAGGTTCCGGCCTAATTTGCGGATCCCCTCGAAGCCGTAGAGCTTGTAAATCCCGAGCATGACGGCGTTAAACATGTCGAGATCTTTAACCGGCAGCGAGACGCTGTTCCTGAATTCAGGTTTCAAGATATCGGCCCAACTCTTTGGATACGGCCGGCCGCCGAGCAGCGTTTTATTGACGATCAGAACGGCGGGAATGACTGCGATAATTGAATAACGCCTGAGCGGATCTCGGAGATCGATCGCCGCGTTTTCGAAATCGGGGTTGATGTGTTCGAATCCGGACATGTCGCGGAAAACGTCCTGTTCCATGTATTTTCCGATCAACTTTTTGTCGAAAAAGAGGTTGAATCCGGCCGACATGTAGATATCGGCGAGATCGTCTTCGCTTTCGCTGTTACGGACTTTTTCGGCGATATGCTCGAGGCCCAAACTGGCTGAGCGTAAATCGACGTTAAGGTCAATTTTTTGAGATTCGAGAAAATTCTCAAACTTTTCTAAAAGCTGAAGCTTGACCGGGCAGGGCAGGACGCCCTCGATCGATCCGATCGCCGTCTCGCTTTCAATCTTGGCTTCAGTTAATCCGTCCCCGAAATTCCATCTCCGGTTTTCGATCCGTTCGATCATCTCTTTCTCAAAAAGTTCGGGATCGATTTTCTTCATTTTGAGAGCGTTTTCAACGCTGATCGTTTTCCCTAGCGTCTTTCGCAGCGTTTCATTGCGCAGGTTTTCGAAGCCTTTCGCAACGAACAGGTCGAGAAGCTGCGGATAGCGTTCGGTTATGTCGAATACTTTTTCGGTCAGCTTGAAATATTTGTTCATTGTTTTCCTTTCGGCCGGCGCTTTGGCCGGCGTTTTCTTTATGACTTGACGTCCATGAGTTAGAATTATCTAACGGCGGGTTTGATTATAATCGCAGAAAACAGGATTCCCGTTGGAAATAAAACGGAAAAAGGCCCGCTTGTCAGGTACGATTGCGGTAAGCCGGAACGGACGAATCGGAATCCGCTTCTGGCGCCGGAAAATTTAACCCGCCGCGAGATTTTCATCGCAGCGGAATTTGGAAAGATTGGAATCTATTTATGGAAACGATTGGGAAAAAAATGAGCCGCCCGGATAAAAAGGAATTTGGGCCGTTACCGCCTTGCAGCGGAAAGAAAGATCGGAAGGTTTGCTTGGTTGGAACCGGATTCGTCGGTATGAGTATGGCGTATACTTTTTTGACGACCGGCGGCGTCGACGAGCTGGTCCTTATTGACGTTGATCGGGAAAAAGCGATCGGCGAAGCGATGGATCTTCAGCATGGACTCCCTTATTCTCGGAATCATATGAATATCAAGGCGGGCGGGTATGAGGAGTGCGAAGACGCGGAAATTGTCGTGATTACGGCCGGAACAGCCCAGAAACCGGGCCAATCGCGCCTGGATATGACCGCGACAAACGCCAGGATTATGAAATCGGTTTGCGAAAATATCATGAAATCCGGATTTGACGGCATCCTGATCGTCGCGTCGAATCCGGTCGACGTCATGTCCTATGCCGCATACCGTGTTTCCGGCCTGCCGGCGCATAAGGTTATCGGGTCGGGAACGATCTTGGACACGGCGCGGCTGCGTTATCTGATGAGCGAGTATTTAGAGATTTCGCCGACGAATATTCATGCGTTGGTGATGGGCGAACACGGCGATTCGAGTTTTGTTCCCTGGGAGCATGCGTATATCGGCGCGAAAAAATTACTTGAATACATCGCGGAGTCGGGGCGCGATTTGACTGAACTCGAAACGATTTATCGCCAGGTCCAACAGGCCGCATACGAAATTATCAACCGCAAAAAATCGACCTATTACGGGATCGGGCTGTCGTTGAACCGTCTCGTTCAGGCCGTTCTGAATAACGAAAATACGCTGCTGACGCTGTCGGTGCTGCAGAACGGCGAGTATGGTCATCAGGATTTATTTATCGGCGTGCCGACGCTGATCAATCATGAGGGCGTCCGCGAGAATATTCGGCTGCCGCTGAGCCGGGCGGATCAGGAAAAGTTCGACCGCAGCGCGGGGATCCTGCGGGAGATGATCGACGATGTGATCAAGCCGATTTTGAGCGAAGCGTGAGCCTGCGGGTCGGAGCGTCCCGATTTCATGGCGCTGTCGTCGCCGGTCAACGGCGCGTTGCAGTTTAGAAGCGTGAATCTTAAAAAACTGCGGTAAAAAAAAGCCGTTTTAGCAGACGGGTGGGAAAATTGTGTTATCCGGAGATTATGAATCTGCGTTTGTTTTGTAAAACCCTCTGATGAATGGAAACGGCGAACTGCCTGACAGTTCCGATGGTCCTTACGATGAAAGCGACGTGCCTTGCGGTTATTCCAAGAGGTATAGAGACGGGCTTTCATCGTAAGTTTGATTTATGTTATAATAATTCCATATTCAAATACTGAGGGTTTCTCATGACATACACGGATTTACCAATCGGGAACGGCAATCCCCGCAACAGCGAGGGTTCATTTTTATCTTTAGATGCGAAAGATGAAATCCTATTCGCTTATACGGCGTTCTCCGGTCAGAAAGCGCGGGATTTCACGAACGCCGATATCAAAACGATCCGCTCCCGCGATGGCGGAGTAACATGGGATTCACCGTCGACAGTCGTCGCGGCGGATGATTTTCAGGCGATGAACGTGATGAGCGTATCCTTGCTGCGGATGGAAAACGGGGACATCGGCATTTTTTATCTTGTCAGGATGAACTGGTTAGATATGCATATTGTCCTTCAACGATCCGGGGACGGCGGCGTTACCTGGAGCAAGCCGGTACGATGTTCGGTTCGCGAAGGATATTTTGTAATCAACAATGACCGGGTGACCCGGCTCGCTTCTTCCCGGATCATTATTCCCGCGGCGGAACATAGAAATAAAGTCAAAGAAGACGGGACGGTAATCCTTGCGCCCGCGGTAACGACTTTCTTCTATTCCGATGACGACGGTTACACATGGTTCGAATCGGAAACCGAGTTGTCTGTCGATTATGCATCCTGCCGTTCCGGGCTGCAGGAGCCCGGCGTTCTTGAATTAGATAACGGGAAGCTATACGGCTGGGCACGCACGGATTTGGGGCGTCAGTATGAATTCTGTTCCGAAGATAACGGAATTCATTGGACGCAGCCGATACCGTCCCGGTTTACGTCTCCGCTTTCTCCCCTGTCTATGAAACGACTCGGCGATGGGCGGCTCTTTGCGATTTGGAACCCTGTGCCGCTGAATAATATCGTGAAGGAAAATAAAGCGACCGGCAATCGGACCCCGCTCGTCTACGCGCTCAGCCGCGACAACGGCGCCGTCTGGACCGAACCGACTGCTGTTGAGGATGATCCGAATGCCGGCTACTGCTATACCGCTATCCTGCCGATGGAAGACTGCGTGCTGCTTGCCTACTGTGCGGGAACGGAAGCGGATCGGGGCAGCTGTCTGAACCGGCTGCGCATCCGGCGCTTCACGCTGCCCGAAAACGATCTCCTGGCTGCGGATGGGCCGCACTTTATGGGGATCGGTTTCTCGCCGTCTTGAACGTTGTCCCGTTTGGAAGACGATTCTCGCCGATCTGTCTGAGCCGCGGTCTTTTTTGCTGAAATCGTCCCGCGTACGGCGTCGGTTCTTCGCGCCTTTGAATATGCGGGACGCATGGCGGCTTGCGCGGGAATTACGGTTTGCGGCTGCGTCTTTGAGCGCCGGACGCGATCGAATCATTCAACAGGCCGATCAATTTTCCTGCGCGCCTTTCGCGATGAGACCAATCTTGTTCAAAGCGCGGAAAGACCGACGGTTTTCGGTCATATTTGCGCATTTAAACATTTCTCTTTCGCAACAGTTCAAGCATCTCTGCGGGGTAATCGCTTTCGATCATATCAACGCCCAAAGATATTGCCAGATCGAGACCTGCTTCCGTATTGACGACGCTTCCGCCGACCGCATATCCTGCCGCATGGAGGAGATCGACCAGCCGCTTGTCCAAATCTTCCAAATAACTTAGATATATCGACGCCTGCATCGTTTTCATCAAGCCGATCGAATCCGCCGGTTTTTTGGGGACGATCAACGCGAGATGAATAGCGGGGATTGATTTCTTGATCAGCCTTAGAATGGCGCTGTCAATACGTAACGGGATACAACGATCCTGAAATGGATTCCGGCCGACCGCTGCGATTATCTTTTGCGCCAAAACGGAGCGTTCGGTTTCATCATAATCCCTGCTTTTTATTTCGAGGAGCGCAAACATTTTGCTGCCCTTGCACCAACTGAGCGCCTCATCCAGCGTACATAGGTCGAAAGCGTTTTTCATTTCCGATACGGAATGATCGCGGACCCGTCCGTTCAGCGACGTTTGATGCGATAGCTCGCTGTCGTGGAAAATGACCGCTTCGTCATCCCGGCTCAGTTGAACGTCAATCTCGATGTATTCGATCCCTAAAAACAGGAGCTCTTTAAAATTAGCGATCGTATTTTCTCTTGTCGCCGATAAATGGCCGCGGCGTCCGCCGATTAAAAGACGCGATCCTTGAATGAATTGAGTAAACTCCAAGGTCCTCTCCGGTTATTCCGGCGGACGGAACGCAGAATCGGAGAAACGACGCCGTTTCTCCGATTCTATTCCCGTATTGTCGCGGGCAACGATCATTCTCTAAATGCGCGATGGCCGCGATTTCCGAATTTATCGTTTACGCCGCCGTTTTATTGTAAAGATGGCATGCGCACAGGTGTTCCGGATCCGTCTGATCCGGAATAAGCCGGGGTTCTTCCCGTTCGCAAATTTCCGTTCGGTGCGGACAGCGCGTATGGAACGCGCAGCCGGACGGTTTATTGATCGGGCTGGGAACTTCCCCCCGCAGCACCTGACGTTTCTTCTCCCTGCGAATCACAGGCACCGGGATTGCCGAGAGCAGCGCCTGGGTATACGGATGAGCCGGGTTATTATAAAGCGAACGTTTCCCGGCGATCTCTACAATTTTCCCGAGATACATGACGACGATCCGGTCGCTCATATACTGAACGACAGACAGGTCGTGCGCGATGAACAGGTAGGTCAGGTTCAGTTCCTTCTGGATTTCCTTCATCAGGTTCAGTACCTGCGCCTGTATGGAAACGTCCAGCGCGCTGACCGGTTCGTCACAGATTAACACTCTCGGTTTGATTTCCAGCGCGCGGGCGATGCAGAGGCGCTGCCGCTGGCCGCCGGAAAATTCATGCGGGTAGCGCAGCAAATAATCCGGTTGGATGTTGACCATTTTCAGCACGGCGTCCATCATTTTTTCCCGTTCCGCTTTGGCGTTGATTCCATGGATCTTCAGCGGTTCTTCAAAGGAAGTATAGATCTTTTTCAGCGGATTCAGCGCGGAGTACGGATCCTGGAAGACCATCTGCACCTGCTTGCGGAAATCATGCATTTCCTTCCCGTTAAATTTCGTAATATCCTTGAAGTTCCCGTCCCCATAGTTATAAAGGACGGCCCCGCCGGTCGGCCTTTGCAGCATCATCATGGTTTTGCCGAGCGTGGATTTACCGCAGCCGGATTCGCCCACGATCCCAAGGGTTTCTCCCTTGTAAACGTTCAGGCTCACGTCGTCGACAGCTTTAACATGTCCGACGGTACGTTTGAACATGCCTTTTTGGATCGGGAACCACTTTCGCAGCCCCTGAACGCTAAAGATCAATTCTTTTTCATTCGGCATGGTTAATCCACCTCCTTAAACTGGCTGAACTTTATACAGCGTACCCGGTGCCTCGGCTCAACTTCATAAGCGGGAACGTTCTTCGCGCTGCAAGCTTCGCTGCGTTCCGGGCAGCGGTCGGCAAATTCGCAGCCGACGCCCAGGCTGGCTGGGTTCGGCGTCGCTCCGGGAATCGTTTCCAGTTTCTGGTCATCTGCGAGCCCGAGTACAGGCACGCTGCGCAGCAGCGCTTTGGTATAGGGATGCAAAGGGTTTTCGAAGATTTGCTCCAGCGAGCCGAATTCCACGATGCGTCCCATGTACATCACGCAAACATCCTCCGCCTGTTCCGCTACCAGCCCGATATTATGGGTAATCAGGATAATGGATTTGCCCATATTCAGCTGCAGCTCCTTCATGAGTTCCATGATCTGCGCTTGGATTGTTACGTCGAGCGCTGTCGTCGGTTCGTCGGCAATGATGATCTCAGGGTTATTAATCATCGCGATAGCGATCACGACGCGCTGCTTCATCCCGCCGGAAAATTGATGCGGATAATCCATGATCCGCCTTTCGGGATCGGGGATGCCCAGATTGCGGAACATCTGGAGGACCTTCTCCCGGGCCTCCGATTTTTTCATCCCTCTATTGTGTTCCATGAGCGCTTCGGCTACCTGGTCGCCGACTCTATACACCGGGTTCAGAGAGGACATCGGATCCTGGAAAACCATCCCAAGGTCAGCTCCGCGCATCGAGCGCATCTCTTTCCCTTTCGGATCCATTTTCGCGAGGTCGAATTCTGTAATGCCGCCCGTTTTTTCATCCAGCCGGCGGTACAGCACCTGCTCCGCAGTGAAACGGGCGTTTTGCGGAAGCAGCTTGACGATCGAATGGACCGTTACGCTCTTTCCGCAGCCGGATTCGCCCACGATCGCCAGCGTTTTGCCCCGCTCCAGCTGGAAAGAAACGTCCTTGACGATGTGAACGGTTGCCCCGTCTGAAATAAAACTGGTGTTCAGCTTCCGGACATCCAATACGATATCTTTTTGTTCCATCAATCCTGCCTCCTTACTGCTGTTTCGGGTCAAGCACATCGCGCAGCCCGTCGCCGAAGAAGTTGACGGCCAACACAAATACAGTGATGACTACGCCGGGAACGACCCACAGCCACCAGTAATTCGAGATTACGTCCAGGGATTTCGCCGCATTCAGAATGTTGCCCCAGGTCGGCGTAGCTGAAGGAACGCCGACGCCGATAAAGCTCAATCCGGCTTCAGACAGGATGAAATGCGCCACGTTGACCGTTGTCGCCACGATGACCGGAGACATGACGTTCGGCAGGATCTGCTTGAACATGATATCGATCTTCGACATGCCGAAGGCTTCGCAGACCTGCACGTAGGTCTCTCCTTTCAGCGCGATGAATTCGTTGCGAACGATGCGGAAGGTCGTCATCCAGCCTGTTATCGCGAAGATGAACAGCAAGTTCCCGATGCTTCTTCCGAATACCGCTCCCAAAATCAAAATCAGGATCATATTCGGAACGGTCTGGAATATCTCGGAGAGGCGTACGATCGCGGAATCAATCAGCTTCCCGAAATATCCGGCGATCGCTCCGAGGATCACGCCGATCAGCGAACCGAAGAATGCTCCGGTCACGCCGATCAGGATCGAGTAACGTCCGCCGTAGAGGATGCGCGAAAACACGTCTCTCCCAAGTTTATCCGTGCCTAAGATATGCGGGAGATTAGGCGGCTGTGTCCTCGCCGAAAAATCCGGCTGGTCCGCGCGATAGGAAGTAAAGACCGGCGCGAACACGCACATCAGCAGAATGATAAGCATCACGACCATGCCGATCATCGCCAACTTGTTGCGCAGGAACTTCCGAACATTTTTCTGGAACATGTTCGACGCATGAGATTTGTTCAGTTCCATCTGTCTTACCTCCTTTTCTTATTCTTCGCCCAGGCGAACGCGGGGATCCAACAGCGCCGTCAGGACATCTACCAGGAAGCTCGCGATCAGAATGGAAGCCGCTACCATCAGCGTCGTCACCATAACAACCGGATAATCTCCGGCGATGACGGCGTCCGTAATGACGGAACCGATACCCGGCCAGTTATACACGGACTCGATAACGACCGAACCGCTGATCAGCATCGGCAGACGGAAACAAAGGATCACCAGCACCGGCCGCATGGCGTTGCGGAAGGCGTGCTTGACGTAGACCTTGGTTTCGGAGATGCCCTTCATGCGGGCGGTCTTGATATAGTCGCTGTTCAGAACGCCGAGCATGTTGTTGCGGGAGTAGCGCATCAGAACCGAAGTCAGCGACAGCGTCAGGGTCAGACACGGCAGGATAAAATGCCGGAGCGGCGTCGCATAGGTTGAATATCGGCCGCTGGACGGAAGCCACCCAAGCTTGATCGAAAATATCTGGATCAGGCATATCCCGAAAAAGAACTGCGGGATCGCCTGCCCGAGGACAGCAAAAAAGCGGCCAAGGTAATCGATCGGGCTGTTCTGATAGATTGCCGAGACGATCCCGATCGAGATGCCAAGAACCGCCGATACGACCATGGAGATCAATGCCAATTCGATTGTCGCCGGAAGGCGCTGAGCGATCAATACGCCGATGGGCGTCCCGTTCGTAATGCTGTAGCCAAAATTTCCGCGCAGGATATCGCCGACCCAATTGAAATAGCGGATCAAAAAAGGCTGATTCAGCCCCAGCCGTTCACGCAGCAGGTCCAGATTCTCTTGATTTGCCGCCATGTCGGGCGTTGCGATATAGCTGACGGGATCGATACCGGTCAGCTGCAGCGCGCCGAAGACCAGGAAGCTGATAAACAAAAGCATCGGGATCATCTGGATGAGTTTTTTGAGAATAAATTTCAGCAATGGATTACCGCTCCTTTCTTTTATTTATTAAGAATGAAGGGGATATGCAGAACATCGCGCATCCCCTTCATTCTCATATCAAACCTCGTTGCTTTATTTCAGTTCCCAATCCTCAAAGTGGACATTGGTCTTGTACCACGGGTTGCCGAAGGTAATGCCTTCGGGCAGCTGAACGCGGTCGGTATTGATGAAAACGTTGTTGCCGATGGTGTAAAGCGGGAGTTTGTAAACCTTTTCGGCTTCAACTTCCTGCAGTTTCGTAAGCGCGGCGTCCTTATCCTCCTGGTTTGTCGCGGACGCATATTCGTTGATATATTCGTCAAAGGCCGTGTCGCCGCCGAAGACCATACGGAAGTTCGCGTTGGCTGAGTTGTATTCGCCGTACCATTCGCTGATATCGAACGCGGACAGGCCTTTGTAACCGATATCATGATTGCGGGTCTGGAACAGATCCTGCGTGCCGTTTGACGTTACCGTATATTCAGCTTTCATGCCGATTTCGCCAAGGTAATAGACGATCGCGTCCATGAAGTCCAAAGACGTTTGATCCTTGTAATACAGCAGAATACGCAGCACATAGTCGAAATCCCAACCGGCGTCGACCAGGAGCTGACGCGCGAGATCCGGATCATAGGCATATTCCGTGCCGATGGAAGCCGGGTTGTCGCCGGCTACGCCGCTGTTGGAGATATAAGCGAGACCCGGGAACAGGGATTCCGCAAGGGTTTCGCGGTCGATCGCGTGCAGGATTGCCTTACGGACGCGGATATCAGCCATTACCGGGTTCGTATTGCCGTCGACACCTTCGATATTGGCCAGAAAATAGCGATAGAACAGAATATCGACCGGGAACATGGTCATGCCGGGGAGCTTATTCAGTTCGGCAATCACAGACTGGTTGTTGGTGTTGGTCATGTCGACCAGACCGGCCTGCGCCGCCGTCACGACATCTGCGACGAAGTTGACGGTGACCTTTTCGATTTTCGGCCGCGGACCGTCATAATATTCGTTGGGGACCAGGGTGTAATAAGAACCGGCGACAAATTCATCCAGTTTGTACATGCCGCTGGTTATCGGGCGAGACCAGAAATCGTTGTTGGCGATTTCCAGCAGATCCGCATCTTTAAGAATGTGCTCCGGAAGGATGGTGAACTGGCAGAGAACGTTCGGCAGGATGTTGTGCGGGCTGGTCAGCTTAATCGTCAGCTGATTGCCGTCAACGATCAAACCGGGGAGATCTTCAGCCGTGCCGTCCCGCCAAGCTTCAGCGCCCTCGATCTTAGTGAAAGCGCTGGTATAGATAGAGTTGGAGGCGGCCGCTTTCAAGTTGGCCTTAATTGAGAAGACGACATCATCAAGTGTGATATCTTCGCCGTCGGACCACTTGCCGCCGACGAAATCGATGGTATAGGTCAGACCATCGTCGGAAATTGTATAGCTGCTTGCCAGGTCGGGACCGATCGTGACCATATCGGTTTCTACGAAGAACAGCGTTCGCCACATCAGACCGCCGAGCATATACATATTCATCCAGGGATATTCGATTTTATCCCCGAGGCTATCATTGCCCGCGCTGATCAGTTGAAAAGCTTTCTCGTTATCTGCGGCAAAGGCAGGCAGGATGCTTGCCATCGAAATTGCGAAAATGACAAACAGGACGATAAATTTCTTCATACAGGTTCCTCCAGAGATATATGGTTTAAAAACGCCGGTTTCCCGAAGAGATTCGAGTAAAACTGATTATATATATGTATATATATATTGTCAAGGGGAAGTGTATCCTGTTTTTTAACTTGTATTAATTTGAATTCATCGCAAATTTCCGGATCGTTTTCGCGATCCCGTCTTCCCATCCGGTCTCGCAGACATAATCGGCGACCTCCTTCAACTCGTCGTTACCATTGCCCATCGCGACGCCAAATCCAGCCCATTTTGTCATGGCGATGTCGTTTGCGCTGTCTCCGAAAGTCATGATATTTTCGGCGTCAATCCCCAATCGTACGCAAAGATGCTGCAAGGCGAAAAGTTTGTTGACGCTCGGAAGGAAAATATCGGCGGTCGTTCCGTTATGATAAGGTTCAACGCGATAATCCGTCGGGTAAAGCGACAGTTCCTTGATCATCTTCTCTCGGATTTCGTGCTCTGTATGAATCGTGAAACCGATCGGCAATTTTTTCAAATGATAGTCCATCATTTCGCATTCTACCGTCGGGCAAGCGCTGATGCCGATATTGCCGAAAACTTTGCGCATTGTGTTCATGTGATTGTAAATACATTTAACGTTATTGAACTTCAGGATCAGCCCGGCGTCGTACTCGCGGGCGAGGTCGAGGACCCGCTGCGTTTGTTCCAACGTGAAGCGTTCTGTATAGATCGAACGGTTTTCGGCGTCCAGTATGCTGTGGCCGCTGGCCCCGATGACATAATCCGCCCGCACATCTTGTTGGCAGGGACGGTTCAACTCGGCATATGTTCGCGCGGTCGCCAAGGCGATATAAACGCCTTTTTCCTTTAATTCATTTATAGCCTGCAGCGTGGAAGGCTGAATACAGTTGTCATGATAATCCCAAAGCGTTCCATCGACATCAAAAGCGATCAATTTATATTTCATACGGGTATGCAAACTCCTTTCGCCCGGTTAGTATTGAAAAGGAAAAAAATTCTACCATGGAATCCGCATGTCTCTGAACGATAGTGACATTGCGGAAAAATGATCCCCGAACGCTGGTCATTAACGGCTGAAGCGCTTGCATAAATGACTTATTCTTGTTAAAATACTGAGAAATTGGGAGAAACGAATAGCCTAAGGAGAGTAGCCTTTATGAAAGACCTGACCAAGTATCAGGGAATTTTCCCTGCGTTTTATGCTTGCTATGACGAACATGGAAACATTTCCCCTGAACGCGTAAAAGCTCTGACCGAACATTTTATACAAAAAGGCGTCGCCGGATTGTATGTCGGCGGATCATCGGGCGAATGCATCTATCATTCTGTCGCTGAACGCAAGCTGGTGTTGGAGAATGTGGTTTCCCAGGCGGCCGGCCGCATTGTTATCATCGCTCATGTCGCCTGCAACAACACCGCAGACAGCATGGAGTTGGCCGCGCATGCGGAGAGTCTTGGCGTGGACGCTGTCGCGGCGATTCCGCCGATCTATTTCAAACTCCCGGATCGCGCGATCGCAAAATATTGGAACGATATCTCAGCCGCCGCTCCAAATACGGATTTTATTATTTATAACATTCCGCAGCTGGCCGGCGTATCGCTGAGCCGTTCTTTGCTCAGGACCATGCTGCAAAATCCGAATGTTATCGGGGTCAAAAATTCATCCATGCCGGTATTGGATATCGATGAATGGCGCGACGAAGGCGTGGTCGTATTCAATGGGCCGGATGAGCAGCTGCTGTCCGGTTTAGCTGCCGGGGCCGCAGGAGGTATCGGCGGAACGTATGGCGTGATGCCGGAGCTTTATCTGAAGATATTCCGTCTGGTTCAGGAACAGAAAATTCGGGAAGCGCGACAGATCCAGGATAGCTGCCGAGCTTTGATCGTGTTGATGTGTTCCGCGCAGGGCAATCTGTACGCGGTATTAAAAGGTATTCTGCGCGTCAATGATAAACTTGATGTCGGCGGCGTGCGCGCTCCGCTGATGAATCTGGTTCCGGAAGATTTGCCGATTGTGGAAGAAGCCGCAAGGCGTATCAAAGAACTTGAATTAAAATATTTGTAAGATTTTTATTGCGGAGAAGGCGGGAACGGTCATTTCCGCCTTCTGTTTGCATTTTATATTTATTTCTCATACAGCAGGTGACGGCATGGGCAAATATTTATTACTCAATCGAAGTTATTTACAACCGCAGGGAATGGATAATATCCGTCTCGTTTTAGCGCAGGCGGAAAAGGATATAATCAACAATCCGCTGTTCCATGAGGATTTTTTCAGCGATCCCCCGCGAAAATGGGAGATTCGTTACGACAATTCTTATCCGAACGTAATCTACGATCCGAAATATAAAAAATACCGCTGTTATTACACGCTCTGCTCGAAAGATGACGACTCGGCAATTGCCTCTAAAGAGGAGCGCGCAGCGAGGGATTATCGTCCCATGCCTACTCGGATCGCATCTTTAGCGTATGCCGAGAGCGACGACGGCATACGCTGGGTCAAACCTGACCTCGGAATCGTAGCGTTTGAAGGAAAACGGAATAATAATATGCTGTTCCGCTATGCTCACGGTACCGGCGTTTTTCTTGACGAAGCCGAGATCGATCCGCGTAAACGCTATAAAATGGTGACGAAAGTTGAATACCCGGGCGGGAAAAAATATATGGCCGTCAATTTCTCCGAAGACGGTATCCATTGGGGAGCAATGATCAAATGGCCGCGCTGGAACCCGCCTGCGGACTGCCATAATTTCCCTTTTCGGGATAAACAAGACGGTTTGTTTAAAGTGATCACGCGTATTTGGAAAGACGGCGTGCGCGTTTCTGCTGTCTGTTCCAGTTCGGACTTTATTAATTGGAGCGCTCCTCATGAGATTATCCGCGGCAGCGGCTTCGAATCGCAGGTCTATTCCATGCCGGTCTTTTGGTATGATGGAATCTATTTGGGGTTGGCCTCCATGTTCCACGAAGGAGACCGCTCCGCTTCGAATTTTGATACCGTCGATCTTGAACTCACTTTGGGAACGACGAGCGCCCGATTTGACCGGATTGCTCCGGGTCAGTATCTGATCCCGCGGGGGGCGGGCACCTATCCGACCGGCGCTTTCGATTGCGGATGCGTCTTCGCGGCTCCGCCGCTGGATGAAGGGGACCGTCTGGCGATCTATTACATGGGAGGCAACGGATATCATACGAATTTCCGTGAGACGTCATTTGGCCGGGCATTCCTGCCGAAAGACCGTTTCGCTTGGTATGAGCCGCGGGATAAAAAACAAGAGGCTGTTCTGCCGACGCAGACTTTCAATGCCTATGGCGACGCGGTGGAAGTTTTGGCGGATATTGCGAGCGGCGGTAAATTGACCGCTGCCGTCTGCCCAAATTGGAAGACGGAGCCCTATGAAGGATTCGGATATGAAGATTGCGCGATTACGTCATCCGAAGACGGATATCTGCGTATTCAATGGAAGCGTCCGCTGACTTCTCTTGAGAATGCCGGTTTCAGTCTCGTCTTCCGTTTTGCCGATGCGAAACTGTTCGCGATCAGAGGGGATATTACGCCTCAAACCGGGCGCTATTATGAGGGCGCTCCGATCCTTTGACGGAAAGGCTCGTAACGGCTTTATGCGGATAAAAGACGCCGGATCGTTATGCTTAAATAAGCTCGCCGCCGGGATCCGTTTCAGCAAAAAACGGATCCCAAGGAATCGAAACCTTGATTTCGCTGCGGTTTTTTGCGCCTCGGATTGATTATGATATAATCGAACTGGTCGATTCAGGAGAGATAGCGTAGTTGGCCTAACGCGCGCGCCTGGAAAGCGCGTATACTGAAAGGTATCGTGGGTTCGAATCCCACTCTCTCCGCAGTAAAAAGAAAACCCAATCTCGGGTTTTCTTTTTATTATGCCGAAAGATATGAGGATGGATTCGAATTCCCCGACGAGGATAAACCCGCGAGGGCGAGGCAAAACGTAAATCGGCCTTCCGCGCGAATAACAAAAAATCCTGCTTTTAGCAAGATTTTTTGTTGAGTTACATTAACTTCCCTTGCGGCTCGTTACTTTATTACGGGCGTTGACGTCGGGAAGAGGAATCCGGGAATTGTGAAACCGGGATTGATATAATCTCCGAGATCGATAAACCCTCCGGGTCCGGATGGCGGCGCTTCGGTCGGAGCCGGGTTATCCCAGTGGATATCCGGAATGTCCGGAATATTCGGCTCACTCGGAATATACGGAGTGGGTATGACCGGTTCAGGGAGATATGGCATCGGCGTCGGGTAGACGTACGGCGTCGGTTCCATCAGATTGGGCTGCACGGGTTTCGAACTGTCCGTATTCGGAACCTGCGTTCCCCCCGGACCCATCATCAACGTCGTTCCGCCGCTCGGGTTGATCAGATCATACTCTTTACAGTACGCTCCGATCTCTTCAATCAGAGCGTCCGTGGCTCCGGATATTTTTAGGATATCCAGGTTATTGCAGAGCATATAGTCGATATTGTTCTCGCAGCGCGACGAAACGTCGTAACAATCCGGAGGAGGATCCAACCAAGGGGCGGAGCATTGTTTCGGATCAAGATAGAGTTCACAGGCGTGACAGAGATCGTAAATGGTTTGTATGCTCAGATCAGGGCTGCCGTCGTACGATTCCCGATCTAAAAGCACTTTTTTACAATTCGAATTTCGATAGGAGTCGTCCCATGAACATGCAACATACGCCTGATCGTACATCAGGCAATATAAATTTTGCGCATGAGTCATCGAATTCAATTTCTTAAAGCAGTCTTCCGCCCTGTTCGGGATGCCGTTTTCCTTTGCGGCCAGTTCCCACTCTATGCAGAATTTATGGAAATCGTATGGGATGTTTCCCTTCGAACAGGCTTGTCTAAAGTCATCCGTGCGCGAGCAGTAGAAATCGACGATTTCCTGTTTATCCGGGGGATACGCCGCAAAATTACAGACCGACGCATCGAAGTGACCCCATTTCAAGGCTCCTTCCAGATCATCCGGACAGCTCCTCTCAACCGGATTCCAGCCTGATTGATACTGTGGCCAGATAAAGGGCGGGAGCGTTTCCGTCGGACCGACGAGTTGAGGCCAGGTCGGCGTGGGCGTGAAGATTAAGTCGTCAAAGTTTATATCCGGATTGACCAGGTCGCCGAAAGGCGGCATATCGACGATCGCGGTTTCGATCCAGGGCGGCGTCCAATCGTCTGGTTCCGGCGTCGGCGTAGCGAGCAGTTCTTCCCATGGGATCGAAATCGTCGCGACTTGATGCCAGGGCGGCGTCCACTCGTCCGGTTCCGGCGTCGCTGTCGGCGCGGGCGTCGGAATGACTTCCGGCGGAACGACGATAACCGGCGGCGGAATCACAATCGGCGGAAGCTGTTGACCCGGAGGAATATTTGCAACGGGTGCGGGCTGGAAATCCGGAACGAAGAGGTTGACGTTTTCGAATGTGCAACGCGTGCCGAAACCGGTATTCGTTCCGGACTGGATCATGTAGAAGATTTGGCCCGGATTGACGACGGATACGTCGAAATGACGTCGGAGTTCAACCCCGTCCAACAGTACGGACACATCGGAACCGTTGGCAAAAACTGCGAGTTTATGCGTTTTCCGATCCGGGTTTGGGTCGGGAAAATCTTTCCGTCCGTAGTTAACGAGGGTATCCCGATTCGCCCCCCAGAGGTAATCTTTCCTGTCCATGGCAATCTGCGAAATCATGAAGCTGTCCGGTTCGTTCGGGTGGGCTTCGCGATCGTTATCGCGAAAAACGAATCCGCAGCTGCTGTCAGGCTCCGACGGGTTTTCGTCCGCGCTTTCCCACGTAACGTCTGCAAAAATGACGTGAGCGGAGACTTCAGGATCGAAAAGGCGGAAGAGCTTAACCTGCCGGTCAAAGACGTTCGTTTCCGCTTCGAAGCGCTCGCGGAAATAATAACTGCCCGTCAAAGACGGGTAGATACGTCCGGAAAGGATTCCTTCTTCAAGGACTTGAATAAATTCATGCGGAACCTTGTCAACGGAAATAGGGATGAGGCGTCCGTCGTCTTGATCCTGGCGGTTTGCCGAAGCGAAAACGGCAGCGGCGGCGGCTATCAGCGTGCCGATCAAAATGACAATCAATACAGTTCGTTTCATATGGTCATCCTTTCTGGGAATTGTCCGTATCGTAAATATACAGACGGCGACTTTTTCTATTAACCATATGATATATTATATTCTTCAGATAATTAAAAACAATGGAAGAAAATCAATAAATAAGCGGCTGTATATCACCCTTATTTCGATAAGCGTTTATATCATTTAAAATTTAGGAAAGGCCGTTCGTTTTCCGTCGTTTCCCGGTAGGAAGAAACGCTGCGCCCGCGTCGGTTCTTCGCTTAACCGACGAATTCCTCAACGAGTTTGCGGACTTCCCGCATATCCGCGGTGGGTTCAAAACGGGCGGCGACGTTGCCTTCCCGATCGACGACGAATTTAGTAAAGTTCCATTTAATATCCGCGGTCGATTTATAATCCGGCCTCGACACGGCGAGCATACCGTTCATCAGGATCGCGGCGGGCGAAAAGCCGAATCCTTCGAAACTTTTTTTCTCTTTAAGGAAGGTATATAACGGGAGTTCGTCGTCCCCATTGACGTCCGATTTTTTCATTTGCGCAAATCGCGTATGATATTTCAATGTGCAGAATTCCCGAATCTCGGCGTCGGTTCCCGGCGTCTGAGCGCCGAATTGGTTGCAGGGAATATCGATGATTTCGAATCCCTTATCATGCAGCGCTTCGTACATTTCCTCTAAAGCTTGATATTGAGGCGTAAATCCGCATCCGGTGGCGGTGTTGACAATGAGAATGACTTTACCGCGATACGTTTCGAGCGGGATATCTTCTCCGGTTGCGGCGGGGACGGTAAAATCGTAGATGTTCATTTCATTCTCTCCTTATTTTATTGAATCCGCGTTGTTGAATTTTATGGCGTTCTTTTCCTTGCGGCGATCCGGTGACGATGAATCTGGCTTTCGGTCGCGGCGGTCAGCGCGGACGGATGGCTCAACGTGCGTAAAAATTCGCCGCCGCCGGGTGTCGATATCGAGAAGCTTCATGTCCGCGGTCAGGCTCCCGGCGGCGACGCTTCGATAGTCCCAAGGCCGCTCCGTTTCTTCGGCGAATCTGCCGGCGAAATGCGAAAAATCCCAACTGACAATTCGCGCTACGGCCTCTTCTTTTTTCCGCTCCCGAATCAATTCTTCTCCGCGCATGAATCGTCTCCGGATTAATTGTAACGGGATAACGATTTTTTTATGCCGGCTTATTTCGGGCGTTCCGCGTTTCCTTTCGAAAAATATTGCGGATCGGCGGATAGGCTATTACAATTTAACCAGTCTCCCGGATTGAAAAAACGCGAAAGCCGGATCTTCCGCGGGGACGGTCAAGTCTACTTCCCAAACGGAAAGGAATTCTTCAGCTGATGGATCTTTTTTCACCGAAGGAACGCGGACAGGGTATTATCGAATACGTCTTGATTTTGATTATCGTCGGGGTCACGATTTTTGTTCTGCTGACGCTTTTAGGGCCGGCGATTATGAAATTCATTCAGGATTTGATCGCACCGGTTTAAGCTGCGGCGGACGGATGGAAACGACGGACGGCAGGATTTATCAAGCGATTGCGTTCGGCTGGCGTCTGTTGACGTGGTTTTTTCCGCCGCGCTGTTTGGGCTGCGGGATTCACGGCGCGAATTTATGCGCGGATTGCGCCGCGGCCGCCGAGAGAATATCCGGCTTCGTCTGTCGGCGCTGCGGGAAGCCGCTTGGAGCGGATAACGTTTGCCCGCTCTGTTCCCGTCTTGAGAAAATTTATTTTGAGCGCGTACGTTCGGCTTTCGCTTATGAAGACTTAATCCGCGAGGCGATCCATCAGTTCAAGTTCAAGCGAAAACTGGAATTGTCGCTGCTCTTTGCAAACGAAATTTTTTCTGTATACTTAACTCAAAAATGGCCGATCGATTTGGTCGTTCCGACGCCGATTTCGAGGGAACGGCGGAACGAGCGGGGATATAACCAAACGGAATGGGTCGCCCGAACGTTTGCGATCCGGGCCGAGTTGCCTTATTCCGCAACCGGGTTGCAGAAACTTCGGGAGACGGAAAGCCAATCGTCGCTTAATGAGGCGGAACGGCGGAGGAATCTCGACGGCGCGTTTGAAGCTGAGCGGATAACGGTTCAGGGAAAATCGATTTTAGTTGTCGACGACGTTTTAACGACCGGGACGACGATGAACGAATGCGCGCGCGCTTTGAAAAAGGCGGGCGCGGGGTCGGTTTACGGGCTGACGATCGCGGCGACGAAAAATCGCGTCTAAACGAAACTAAATTTCAGGAGGATAAGGATGGAAACGAAAACGGTTATTTACGGTAAGAATTTGGAAATTTCGGAACGTATCGAAACGTATGTTACGCGCAAAACCGAAAAATTTGAAAAATTTTTAACGAATATCGAAGAAGTTCGGATCGATTTAGCGTACTTGAAAACGGCGCGGAATGCGGACGATCGCTACGTTTCCCAAATTACCATTCGCGGAAAGGGATTTATCCTTCGGACGGAGGAGCGCGCCGACGAATTATCGGCGGCGTTCGACAAGTCGTTTGATAAAATGACGCGTCAGATCGAACGTTTCAAGGGGAAGCGCGGCCGGATGCGCCTTGAAAAGGTCTTTGTCGATACGGCTGCGCCGGAGATCGAACCGGAGACGGTTGACGACGAACCGGTTATCGTGCGGCGGAAGAAGTTCGCGTTGGTCCCGATGACGGAAGCGGAGGCGCTCGATCAGATGCAGCTGCTCGGGCATGAAGATTTCTTCGTTTTCTATAACGGGAATACCGCGGCGGTTAATGTGCTGTATAAACGCATGGACGGAACGTTCGGGCTGATCGAGACGGAGATTGCGTAACGCCCGGATCTTCTTGGCGCGCGATGGTTGAGCGCGAACGAATTCGAAAGAAGATCGGTTTTTTTCGGAAAAATTGGCCGATATATGTTCTAAATAATTTTTGTTCTGATTTCCTGGAAAAGGGGAGCGCGGCTCCTCTTTTCTTTATCTTATCGCCGCGCCTTTTTCGTTTCTTTCTCAACCGATCAGGCGCGGGATTTTTTGAAAAAAATTCCCGCCCTTTCATCGCTTCAGGATTTGTGCGCGTTTTCGCCGCCCGGTCAGAGTACAATTGGGAAAATTAAGTATTCGGAAAGGCGGCTGAACTTTGCAGTTTGGGGATTTCTTTGAAGTAAAAAACGAACCGGCGCCGGGGAATGCGTCGGAATTGACGCTGATCAACCGGCTGTTTCGTTTGACGGTCCTTGCGGGTACGGTTAAATTCGAGGCGGATACGAGCGAATTGTTCGTCGCTTCAGGCTATCCGTTTACTTGGCGGCGCGACGAAGCGGCCGTTTTCAGTTTCGATATGGCGCTAAGCGCGGTTCGAACTCACGGCAGGATGCTGATCCGGCTGAGGACGGCTGAATTGGGGCTGGTCACGATCGGCGCGGATACGGAACCGAACCGTCTGGCCGCGCTTGACCGTCCGCGCTCATTCTTCGATTTTTTACGTAAAGAGTATGAGATCAATCTGCTGTTAGACGGCGACGAGGCCGCGCCGCGGCGCGGGCAGCTTGGGTTCGGCGTTAATTTGGCGTCGATCGATGCCGATCCGGAGCGTCCGGCGTGGCTCGATCCGAACCGGATGACGCCTGTCTCGGGTTTGGTCGAGACGCTGCGCCGGTTGAAGCCCGAGACGCTCCGCTTCGATTACGAAATCGGGCGAAACGAGGCGTTGACCGCGGCGTATTTCGATCTCTGCCGGGCGGTCGGCGCAGCCCCGTATTTTCGCGTTGACGCGAAACGTTTTTCGGACGCGGACCTGGGCGGGCTGGTCGAAAAGCTGCGTCCGGGTTTGGATCGGGGCGACTTCGAGGCGGTCTATCTTGAAATCGACGTCCGGGAATTTTCCGACGTATCCTGCGGCAGCGCGTCAGTCGATCAGGCGGCGGAACGGATTCAGGCGCTCTCCGATCGTTTCCGGCGCATGGTCGGGAACGGGAAAACGCTGATCGGCGGGATCGACGGCGTTCGCGCGTTGTCGAACGATCGAGCGATGTTATTTTTTGAGAATCTGTTGGCGACTGCCGTTCATGCGGTTGATTATGTCGGCGTTTCGTGGCTTTACCCGGGGCCGGGAGGATGGGCGACGGACGCGTCGGACGTCGACAGCGCGGCGATTTTCGCTTACGGTGCGGAGCGCTTGAAGCGCTTGGCGAGACGGCTGTTTTCGGATATTCCCGACCCGCTGACCAAGCCGATCGTCTTGACGTCATGGCGTTATTTCCGCGCTTCGGATGATGCGGCGCGTTATGAAACGGTCGATCGGCGGGCGGACGGTTTTTATTACGCGACGGTTCTGGACGCGTTGAATAGCGACGCCAGTTTCCGGCTTCAGCTGATGGACCTGCCGGCGCTGACGCGGCGGAATTCCGCCGGCGCGCTTGAAGAAGGGATCGGCGCGCTGTCGCTGCGCCTGACGGCGCGGCAATGCGCGACGCGAATCGCTTGGCGCGTTGTGCGCGACGAACCGCTGCCCGGGGCGCGTTCGGCAGGGATTCCCGGGCTGGTCGAAGCTTTCGACGTCCCGGACGCGGCGATGAGCGCGACGCGCTCGACGGATCGGAAGCGCGTTTATCTTATTCTGCAAAACCGTCATCCGAAAAAGCGGCTTTACGCTCGCGTCCATTTCGCTAATCTTCCGGATCTGCGCCCGGTCAGAGCCCGAATTATCCGCGCCGGGACCGGCGGTGCGGTACGCCGTTTTTTTGAAAACGCCGCTTCTCCGCCGACGATGAAAGAGCTCGACATGCAGCGTTACCGCCTGATGGATCGCGTGAACCTCGATATCCCGCCGCAGTCGATCGTCAGCATGGAGCTGTCCGCCGAATAGCGCTTGAATTTCATTCCTTGATATGAAAATTCGAATTTTTTTACGAGTTTGTGTAAAATTAGATGTCGTAGCTATCTTTTGTTTTGAGTCATAATATTTATCCAGGAGGTTTTCGGATGCGGTCCGGTATGAAAATTTTAGTTGTATTCGCGCTCGTTTTATCGGCGTTCGCCAGCTTCGCGGCGGTTCAGGCTCAACAGAGTAAATATGGCGGGCTAAACGCGGAGCCGGCTCCGTCCGCCGTTCCGGGCGCGGACGCCGATTCGGCGGAAGCCGGAGCGTCGGCGTCGGACGAGCCGATGGAAGGTATGGGCGAGGACGGGGTTTATTCGGAGTCGTTCGATAAAGATTTCTGGGATCGCGGATGGGAGTCGTTTACGCTGATCGGGAATCCGAATTTGGATTACCTGACGATGGGTCCGAAGCGTTTATCGTTCCGCTTGCCGATTACCGAAGTTTACGAATTCGCGGTTAATCCGCGCCTGAGCGCGCCGGACGGTCTGGTTGAGGCGACGTTCGAAAACGTCAGGTCGTCGGAAGCGAGTTACGGCGTGGTCTGCCGTTATAACGAGTTGGGCTGGTATGAGCTGCGCGCGAATATCGCCGGTCCGTTGGCGGGTTCGTTCGCGGTTTATAAATATGACCGTCTCCTGAAAGACAGCGGGAAAGTTCCGTATGTGCGGCTCCATCCGAACATGATCCAGTTTTTTACCGGCGATCTGAAGTTGGGGATGAACGTTCGGAATAAGCTCGGGTTGAGCTGCGACGGAAGCGAGATCCGCGTTTTTATCAACGACAAGGAACAGCAGGCGACGGCGAATTCGCCGATCATCGACAATCAATTTGACGCGGGTTCCGCCGGAGTCATGGTCGAGTCATACGGAAAAGGCGTCGTCGACGTCGATCTGGTCGGGTTTATGTTTACGGATTTGAAATAAGCCTGAAATAAGCCGGATTTTTCTGCGCGCCTGTCGGTTGCTGTGACGGTTCCGCTGTCAAACCGAAGCGCGCGGAGTATTCTTTGATTCATTCGAGGGACAGTATGGGCGCGGATGCGCCGACGCTGTCCTTCGATTTTTTTTCTTCCGCGGTCGGTTTATAACCGCTTGACTGCGCATATATTTATGCTAAAACAGTAAACAATCGGTTCGATCGCTGTTATAATTTTGTCAAACAATTTTTTAAACCAACGATTGGGGAAATTCTCGCATGATTGACGTAAACGAACTGCGCAAAGGTGTCACAATTGAACTTGACGGCGCGTTGTTAAAAGTTATCGACTATGAACATAACAAATCAGGCCGCGGCAACGCTACGATCCGCATTAAGGCTAAGAATTTACGGACCGGCGCGCACGTTGAGCGCACTTTCACGTCGGGCAACCGCGTTCAGGACGTCCGCCTCGAATATCAGAACGTCCAGTTCTTGTACGCTGATGCGGACTTTTTTCATTTCATGAACGTTGAAACGTACGAACAGCCGCAGGTCGGCGTCGCGATCATGAAAGACGCCGAGCCGTACCTTAAAGAGGGCACGGATGTCAAGCTGACTTATTATCAAAGCGAAATTATCGATTACGAGTTGCCGCTGACGGTTGATCTTCTCGTCGTTCAGGCCGACGTCGCGGTTCGCGGCGATACGGCGACGGGCGTCAATAAACAGGTTACGGTTGAAACCGGCGCGCGCGTCATGGTCCCGAACTTCGTCAACGAAGGCGATACGATCCGCGTCAATACGGAATCCGGCGAATACGTCACGCGTGTCTAAACGAACGCGGTAACCGGAAGAAACGAACGCTTTTCGGTCGAAGCCGATTCTCCCGCGTTTAGCTTAATGGGATCGGCGGCGCCGGAAAGCTTTTTTTTATCCGCTTTTTTGTCTACCGGAGAGGAAGGTTAAACGCCGCTTATTCTAATACGTTTTTAATAACGTTCGGCGGATGGGATTGATATAATTAGACCATATCGTGATCTTCGGACGGCGGCTGCGCCGTGTTCCGGGGATAATAAGGAGAATTAAAAGTGAATCTAAAACAACGCGGACAAGCCAACATTGTCTATTTGTTGCTGATCATCGGGATTATTTCGCTCCTGATGTATTCGTTTTCCAATCCGCGCAATTCAACTTCGCAACTTTCGATCAACGAGTTAGCCGATCAGGTTAAATCCGGAAAGGTTCGAGAAATCAACATCAACGGCACGACGGTCGAAGTGGAGTTTGAAGATCGGACGGTCGGGAAAACGGTTATCGAAGAATACGCGTCGTTCCTGAGCCAAATGTCTCTGTTAGGCGTTGAACCGAACGATTTATCGTCGAAAAAAATCGCCGTCAATTTTAAAGAACGCGCCGGTTGGCTGTCGGCTTTATCGCTGCTGAGTTATTTCCTGCCGATTTTGTTTATTTTCGGCGCGATGTTCTTTATTTTCCGGCAGTCTCAAGGCGGCGGCGGGTCGGCGATGGCTTTCGGAAAATCACGCGCCAAAATGCTCGAAGGAGATCGGCCGACGGTGACCTTCGCCGATGTCGCCGGCGTTGACGAATCGAAAGAGGAACTGACCGAAGTCGTCGATTTTCTGAAAGAACCGAAAAAGTTTATCGCCCTCGGCGCGCGGATCCCGAAAGGCGTCCTGCTGGTCGGGTCGCCGGGTACCGGAAAAACGCTGCTCGCGAAGGCGGTCGCGGGCGAAGCGGGCGTCCCGTTTTTCTCGATTTCCGGTTCGGAGTTTGTCGAGATGTTCGTCGGCGTCGGGGCGAGCCGCGTCCGCGATCTTTTCGACCAGGCGAAGAAAAACAGCCCGTGTATTATTTTTATTGATGAAATCGACGCGGTCGGGCGTCAGCGCGGTTCCGGCTTAGGCGGAAGCCATGACGAGCGGGAACAGACGCTGAACCAGATGCTGGTCGAGATGGACGGTTTCGATACGGATACGAATATTATTATTATCGCGGCGACGAACCGTCCCGATATCCTCGATCCGGCGTTGATGCGTCCCGGCCGGTTCGACCGTCAGGTTATTTTAGACCGCCCGGACGTTATCGGCCGCGAGGCGATTCTCAAGGTTCATTCCAAAGGCAAGCCGCTCGAATCGGACGTCGATTTAACGACGATCGCTCGCTCGACGCCGGGATTCGTCGGCGCGGATTTGGAAAACCTGATGAACGAGGCGGCGATTTTAGCGGCGCGGCGCAACAAGCTTTCGATCGGCAATACCGAAATCAATGAAGCTGTCGAACGGGTCATGATGGGGCCGGCTAAGAAAAGCCGTCTTCTCAGCGAAGGCGAAAAGAAGATTATCGCGTATCATGAAGCCGGGCACGCGGTTGTCATGAACGTCATTCCGGAATGTAACCCGGTTCATAAAGTAACGATTGTCGGCCGCGGTTCCGCCGGCGGATATACGATGAACCTGCCGATCGAAGATCGCGTCCTGATGTCGAAAAAGGAACTCGAAGCCGACATGGTTTCGCTTTTGGGCGGACGCATGGCGGAAGAACTGATGTTTGACGATATTACTTCGGGCGCGTCGAGCGATTTGGAACGGGTTACGGATCTGGCGCGAAAGATGGTGATGCGTTTGGGAATGTCCGACGCGCTGGGCCCGATTACGTACGGGAAGAAAGAGGAGATGATTTTTCTCGGCCGAGAGCTCTCGGAACAGCGCGATTATTCGGAATCGGTCGCTGAGCATATCGATCAGGAGGTTCGGAAGATCGTCAGCAACGCTTATGAGCGCGCGCGCGCGATCCTGACGCAGTACCGCGCCGAACTGGATCTGATCGCGACGCAGCTGATCGAGAAGGAAACGCTGACGCGCGAAGAGTTCGAAGCGCTCTTCCCGCCGCCGAACGGGCGCCGTTCCGCGACGCCGGAATACGCCGTTTAATTTTTGGCTTTTACCAGCGAGAACGCCTCGGTTCGGCGGCCTTTTCAACGGCGGCCCCGGGGCTTTTTTGTTCAAACGTGATTGGAGAGAATTCGGAAAGGATCAGCATGTCAAAACATCTCCTCTTATTGGCCGCGTTTATTTGCCTTTCAGCGGCTTTTCTTCCCGGAGCCGCTCAGGCGATGCAGCTTGAGTTCGACGGCGCGGCTGCGTACGAGTTCGCGGAAGCGCAGCTGGCCTTAGGCCCCCGGCTTCCGGGAAGCGAAGCGCACGCGGCCTTCTTGACGCTGGCGGAGACGGCTTTTTCGGAAGCCGGTTGGACGGTTCAGCGGCTTAGAGGAACGCATAACGGCCAGAGCGCGGTCAACCTGATCATCGAGCGTCCGGATTCCGGAAAAACGGGCCTCCAGCGTCCCTGGATTCTTTTCGGCGCGCACTATGATTCGAGATTGTACGCGAACGAGGACCCTGATCCGGGAAGCCGCCGAATGCCGGTTCCGGGCGGGAATGACGGCGCGTCGGGCGTCGCCGTGCTTTACGGTTTGGCGCGTTCCTTCGATCCCGGGCTGCCGGTTCGCGTGACGCTGGCGTTGTTCGATCTGGAAGATCAGGGGGACATCGAGCCGTTTCAGGATTGGTGTATCGGTTCGACCTTGGTCGCTTCGTATTATGAAGCTCAGCCGGAGCGGCCGGACGCGGTCGTTATCCTGGACATGATCGGCGATCCCGATTTGAGTATTTTTCGCGAGCGGAATTCTGACGCCGGGCTGGGCGATCAGCTTTGGGCGGTCGCGGCCGAACTCGGACATGAAGCGGCTTTCGTCAACCGGGAAAAATTCGCGGTCTACGACGATCATATTCCTTTTTTAGAACGCGGGATGCGCGCGGTAGATTTGATCGATTTCGACGACCCGGAATGGCATACGGTTCGCGACGATCTCAGCAACGTATCTCAGGAAAGTTTACGGATTGTCGGGGAGGTCGTTTTAAATTGGGCGGCGCGCTTTAAGGAATTAAACCCGTGGCCGGGGGAAAGCCGTTGATCCGGCGCCGCGAAAGGATTTTATTCCCGGCTGAATTTTAATACGGACAAGACTATGACAGATTCGAATCTAATTTTTCAAGAGAAAACGCTCCGTTCGGTCCGTTCCGCGCTGACCGACCTGATCGAAATCAGCGCAGGCCAGACGTTAAACGAAATCGACGTCACGGTTCTCAAGGATACGGTTAACGCGCTCGACGACCCGTTCCTGATCGTCGTCGTCGGCGAATTCAATTCGGGAAAGTCGACGCTGATTAACGCGCTGCTGGGACGGGAGGTTACGCCCGAAGGAATTACGCCGACGACAGCCATGGTTCACCTGATCCGTTTCGGCGAGACGTTTCAGAAAAAGCCGTTAGCGCAGTGGGGCGAGCTGATTACCGTTCCGAACGATATTTTGCGCGCGATGAGCATCGTCGACACGCCAGGAACAAATTCGGTTTTTACCGATCATGAAATCCTGACGAAAGATTTTTATCCGCGTTCCGACTTCGTTTTGTTTGTGACCTCCGCCGATCGTCCGTACAGCGAAAGCGAGCGTCTGTTCCTGGATTCGATCCGGAATTGGGGGAAGAAAATCGTGATCCTAATTAATAAGATCGATCTGATCCCGACGAAAACGGAGCGCGATCAGCTCGTTTCATTCGTCCGAACCAACGTCCATCACGATTTTCGGTTCGCGGTTCCGGTTTTTCCGGTTTCGGCGCGGCTGGCGAAACGCGCGCTCGAAGCCGAAGGGACGGAACGGGCGGCGCTCGCGGAAGAGAGCGGTTTTCCCGCCGTCGCCGATTTTTTGAACGAGACGCTTTCGGACGCCGAACGTTTCCGTTTAAAGATGGATTCGGCGATCGCTTCCGGGCTGAAAATCGGGAAGGCGTTGGAAGCGCGCGCGGCGTCGGAGCTGAAAATTTTTCGGGACGATTTAGCTGTCGTCGAATCGGTTGAAGCGATGGCGAACGGATTTGAGCGCGATTTTGAAAAGGATATCGCGCGGACGATCCGCGAAATCAGGCTGATTTTTGACGAAATCCGCCGCAGCGCGGACGAATATTTCGCGGACCTGTTTCGGATCCGGAATCTTCCGAAGATCCTTCGGAAAGAAAAAATTCAAAACGAGTTTCAGGACCGCGTCTTGAAAAAACTGCCGGTTGAGATCGAGCGTCTGACGACGGAAACGGTCGGCGAGATTTATCGCCGTCAGTCCGGAGTAACGGCCCATATCGCCGAGCGGATCACGGAGCGCGGCGAGACAGATCGGAAG
>JASBYO010000001.1 GCA_029983925.1 Flexilinea sp. | reverse complement strand
CTTTCTTTTGCCGGATCGTCTTTTCTCTTGACTACGGAATTTTGAAACGCAGACTACAGCGCGCCAAAACGGGCAGAAAAGCGCAAACTACGATAAAATAATAAGGTTAGTTTTTTTCAAAGAGGAGTCTATATGGCATTGGTCTTAGACGCAATGGGAAGCGATCGGCATCCGATCCCCGAAATTGAAGCCGCGATTCAGTTCGCGCGCGAAACATCCGAAAAAATCTATCTCGTTGGCCATCGGGATGTCGTTTTTTCGGTCGCCAAAGAATCTGATTTCGCCGGATTGCCGATCGAGTTTGTTCATGCCGACGATATTCTCGACAGCGACGCGAAAGCCGTCAGCAGCTTTAAAGAAAAACCGAACAACTCCATGGCGGTCGGCTTACGCCTCGTCCGTGAAGGAAAAGCGGACGGTTTTCTGACGAACGGGTCGACCGGCGCAGCGCTCTTCGCCGCGCTGCGGATCCTCGGACGCGTCAGGAACGTTTCCCGTCCCGCGCTGACAACCTATTTCCCGACCCAAAGCGATTATTGCGTCCTGCTCGATATCGGGGCCAACTCGGATTGCCGTCCTGAATTTTTGCACCAGTTCGCCGTCATGGGCGTCGTTTACGCGGAAAAACTACTCGGAATCAGCCGGCCGAAAATCGGTCTTCTCAGCAACGGCGAGGAAGAGTCGAAAGGAAACGAACTGGCGCGCGAAACGTTTAAGCTCCTCAAGGCTTCGCCGCGGCTCAATTTCTACGGGAACGTTGAACCCAAGGAAGTTTTCGCGCGGAAAGTCGACGTCGTCGTTACCGACGGGTTTTCAGGAAATATCTTCATGAAAACGACCGAAGCGACCGCCAAGATGATTACCGATATCCTGAAATCCGGCTTCATGGCCACTCCGCTGACCAAGATCGGCGCGCTATTGAATAAATCGACGCTGGCCGCGTTAAAGACGAAAGTTGATCCCGAAAAGATCGGCGCCGCGCCGCTCCTCGGCGTAGACGGACTCGCGTTCGTCGGACACGGAAGATCAAACGCTAACGCTACCCTCGGCGGGCTGCGCCGCGTTAAAGAAGCCGCTAAATCCGGGTTGATCGACGAAATCCGAAGACGAATACCGATCGAATTATCCAACGAATCAGGAGAATAAAAACCGCCATGTATATTTATAAGAATGAAAAAAAATTCAAGAAGAACAAGCTCATCTCGCAGGTACTGACCGGGATCAGCTTCGCGATTCTAATCGTCGGCGCCGTCCTCGCTTTCTCGGAGCAGTACTTCATGTTCTCGTTCGTCGCATTGCTGATCGGCGTCATCGTTTCGCAAATCTCGATCACCATGACGACAAACTGGGGACGCGAACCGTCGAACGATTTTATTTTCAACGTCAAGTTGAAAGGACTCAGCGATAATTTCTCGATTTATCACTACATGGACCCGGTCGATCACCTCCTGGTCGGGACCGCCGGGGCGTTTATCCTGCTGCCTTTCTTCCAGGCCGGAACGATCGGCTTCGATCCGGCGAAGGGACGCTGGACGCAGAAGAAAGCCTCTATCTTCATGAAAATCTTCGGGCAGGAAGGGATCGGGCGTCCCGATATCGAGGCTTCCGGCGCGATCGAAGCGGTTAAGAATTATTTCGCTGAAAAAGGGATCGACTTTCCGGAAGACGCGATTCATCCGGTTCTCGTTTTTATCAATCCGAAAGCCGAAATCGATCCCGACGCCGAATTCAAGTACGATACGATTCCGCTTGAAAAAATCAAGGATCTGATCCGAAAATACGCGAAAGAAAACCGTTTCTCGCCGGAATTTATCGACGAAATGACCGATAAGCTGCCGCTCGACGATATCGAGTAAGGTCAGCGGAACGAGAAAAAAAGAGCCGCGGAAAATTTCCGGCGGCTTTTTTATTATTACTTCAAATTAATATCTTATTCTTCGAGATCGATAACTTCGTCCGAGCCCGAAATCCCGTACAGCCCGCCCTTCAGGACTTTCAGCGACAGCAGCGCGCACTTCAAGCGAACCGGCCCCAATTCGTCAAATCCCAACAAATCGAGTACGTCTTCTTTCGTCATCGTTTTCAGCGAGTCGATCTTCTTCCCGATAATCGACTCGACCAAAAGATCGGCGGAAGCCTGCGAAATCGCGCAGCCATGCCCGGAGAACAGCGCTTCGCGGACCGTCCCGTCTTCATCTACGCGTAAATCGATCCGCAGATGATCCCCGCAAAGCGGATTTTCATCTTCAAAGCTCAGGTCATGCGGATCCAACTCCCCGCGGTATTGGGGATTTTTATAGTGATCCAGGATCACTTCGCGGTATAAATCATCCATCTCGTTATATCCTACGCAAAAATGCTGACAACTTTTTTCAAACCCGAGCATAAGCGCTCGATATCCGCTTCCGTATTATAGAGGTAAAACGAGGCGCGCGTCGTCGCCGGAATCCGAAACCGATCATGGATCGGCATCGCGCAATGATGACCGGCTCGGACACAGATGCCTTCGCGGTCCAATAACGACGCGATATCATGCGGATGAATTCCCTCGATCGTAAAACTGACCGCGCTCCCGCGGTTTCCGCCAAGCGGACCGTAAATCGTCAGGCCCGGAACTGCTTGGAGCGATTCGATCGCGCGAAGCGTCAACTCGTGTTCATGCGCCGCGACCTGATCCATTCCCAACAGATTCAAGTAGTCGATCGCCGCGCCGAGACCGACTGCCTGCGCGATCGGTTTCGTCCCCGCCTCGAATTTATACGGAAGATCGGCGACCGTAAACGAACGCAGGAAGACCTTCCGGATCATATCGCCGCCGCCGAAAAACGGCGGCATCTCTTTCAGCAGCGTTTCTTTTCCGTAGAGAACGCCGATTCCGGTCGGCGCCAACATTTTATGGCCGGAGAAGACAAGGAAATCGGCGTCCAACACGCGCACGTCGGTTTTCAGATGCGGAACCAGCTGCGCGCCGTCAACCAGAACCAACGCGCCCGCTTCATGCGCCGCGGGGATCATCGATTCCAACGGCGGGATCGTACCCAAAACGTTCGACATACCGCTTACCGCGATCAGCTTCGGTCCTAATTTCAGCAGCTCGCGATAAACGTCCAAATCGAGCGTGCCGTCGTCTAAAACCGGAATGACGTCGAGGACAATTTCTTTCTCCGCGGCCAGCATCTGCCACGGCACCAGATTCGAATGATGTTCGAATTCGGTAACGACGACACGATCGCCGGAATTCAGATTTTTCGCTCCCCATGAGCGCGCGACAAGATTGATCGCCTCCGTCGTTCCGCTCGTAAAAATAATTTCGCGCGTCGATCCCGCGTTCAAAAAAGCGCGGATTTTTTCGCGCGCGCTTTCGTACGCTTCCGTCGCTTCCTCCGAAATACGGTAAACGCCGCGATGAACGTTCGCGTTTATCTCCGTATAAAAACGCGCGGCTGCGGCGACGACCTGATTCGGGCGTTGGGACGTCGCGCCCGAATCAAGATAACAAAGCGGCAATCCGTTCGCGCCCGGACGGGTCAGGATCGGAAAATCGTTCAGGATTTTCTGCGTGTTGAACATCTTCAGAACCGTTCTCAGGAAGCGCGGACGCAAGGGCGGACGTCGGGAGACGAGATCGGGAAATTCAGCAACCGATCCGGCACCATCCAACCTTCGGTCAGATAGACGTTCGTTCGAAACTGAACCGCGATCATCTTCGATTCGTCGTTCATATGGACGATGATCCCGCGCAGCCAGCCGGTCACCCGTTCGCCGCGGCGTTCATGATCGCAATAGACCTCAACAATATCGCCAACCCGATAACCTAAATCCGGTTCCGGTTTCCGCATCGCGGGGGGATTACTCATATTTTCCTCTTTTTCGTTCCTAACGATTCAACTTTCGATCCAATCGGGATTGAATTTCTACCCGAACCGGCTCATAAGTTATTTTATCCAAAACAGAATTAAAGAACCCGTCGATAATGAGCGCCCGCGCTTCCGCTTCCGCGATGCCGCGGCTCATCATGTAAAAGACCTGATCCGGGTCAATTTCCGTCATCGTCGTTCCATGCGAACATTTCACATCGTCCGTAATAATTTCGAGCCCGGGGCGCGCGAAGACGCGCGCTTCCGGCGACAGCACCAAATTATCGTTCTTCTGATATCCGTCGGTTCCGCCGGCCTGAGGATCGACGTAAATCATCCCCGTCCAGGTCGAACGCGACCGATCCTGCACCGCGCCCTTGTACAACAAGGAACTGTACGAATTTTTCCCGTAATGGTTCTGGCGCGTGCGCATGGTAAACCGCTGATCGTCCGCGGCGAAATAGACGCCGTCAATCCGCGCTTGAGCCCGATCGCCCCGCAAGTCGAGCGTCAGATCGGAAACCGAGCGCTCCGATCCGATTTCGACCGTGATCCAATCGACCGCACCGTCCTTCTCGACGCGGATCATCTTATCGCGCAGGCTTAACGCTTTCGCATGAAAAGATTGAATCTCATGAATATGCAGCCGCGCGTTCGCGGCGACGGAGACCGTCATCGGATTCAAGAACAAGTTGCCATCTGATTGGCGCGCTGAATTTAAATTCAGCGTAACCGTCGCTTCCGCGTTTTCCTCTAAAACGATCCAAATCTTCATCGCGCCGTTTCGTCCAGTTTCGGACAAATCGACGTCAAGCAATATCTCCTCCGCGACGGTGATTCCGCGCGGGACATAAAATACGATCGTCTCGCGCGCCATGGCGCTCAGCGTTTTCGAAAGCGCGTTCTGCGGCGCCGCGGCGATTTTATCCTCGACCCGCGCCGCAATCTCAGGAGATTTTTCCCTCAGCACGTCCAACGATTCAAGACGGACGCCGGCTCGGGTAACGTCCGCTTTCAGCCCCCGGCTGCGTTTCCCGTTTACCCAACGGTAGCGCCCGCTTAACAACCGCTCCGATTCGCTTTCAAGCGGACGGACTTCTTCGGGGGAAAGCGGATACGGCCAGGCCGCCGCAGCTTCCTTAAATCGATCAAGATCCGACCGCGTAACCTTCCCTGAAAGACCGCTTACGGTTTTATAGAGTTCAGGGATCGTTAATTCCACGTTTAAATTCGTCTCCATCACGCCCCCTACCCGACCGATCCGGACATCTGCAGCTGAATCAGGCGGTTCATTTCGACAGCGTATTCCATCGGCAATTCCTTTACCAGCGGTTCAATAAAACCGGATACGACCATCGTCATCGCGTCGGTTTCCGGGATTCCGCGGCTCATCAGATAAAACAGCTGCTCCTCGCTGACTTTTGAGACCGAAGCCTCATGACCGACCGAAACTTTCTGCTGGTCGATATCCATCGTCGGATACGTATCCGATTCCGAAACGCCGTCAAGGATCAGCGCGTCGCAGACGACGTTCGCTTTCGCGCGTTCGGCTTTCTTCGAAATCTTTAGCAATCCGCGGTATGAAGAACGCCCGCCGTCCTTGCTGATCGATTTTGAAACGACGTTGCTCGTCGTATTCGGCGCGAAATGCATCATTTTCGTACCGGCGTCCTGAAGCTGACCGTTTCCGGCAAACGCCATCGACAGCATTTCACCGTGCGCGCCTTCTTCCATCAGGTAGCAGGAAGGATATTTCATCGTCAGCTTCGAACCCATATTCGCGTCGACCCATTCCATGGTCCCATGGGCGAGGACTTTCGCCCGCTGCGTAACCAGGTTATAAACGTTCGTCGACCAGTTCTGAATCGTCGAATAGCGGACGCGCGCGTTGCGGCCGACGATAATCTCGATAACGCCGCTATGAAACGAACTTTCCGAATACTGCGGCGCGGTGCAGCCTTCGACATAATGCACCTGCGCGCCCTCGTCGGCGATAATCAGCGTCCGTTCGAACTGCCCGATATTCGGAGAATTCAAGCGGAAATACGCCTGAAGCGGAAGATCGACTTTAACGCCTTTCGGAACGTAGACGAACGAGCCGCCCGACCAGACCGCGCTGTTCAGCGCGGCGAATTTATTATCCCGATACGGAACGACCGTCCCGAAATACTGCCGGAACAGCTCCGGATGTTCGCGCAGCCCGTCCTCGATGCTCAGGAAAATCACGCCCTGTTTTTCGAGATGTTCCTGAATGCTGTGATAAACCATCTCCGACTCATACTGCGCGCCGACCCCGGCTAAGAACTTCTGCTCCGCTTCGGGGATACCTAATTTATCGAATGTGTTTTTGATCGTATCGGGAACGTCGTCCCAGGATCTTTCCGACTTTTCGGACGGACGGACGTAGTAGACGAGATTCGATAAATCGAGTCCGGTCAAATCCGGTCCCCACGTCGGCAAGGGGCGTTCGAAAAAATGCGCGAGCGATTTAAGCCGGAACTCAAGCATCCATTCCGGCTCGCCTTTCATCGCCGAAATCTGGCGGACGACGTCTTCGTTCAGCCCGATATCCGTCTTAAAAATCGCCGTATCCGGGTCGCGGAAATTATAAAGTTCATTGAAATCGCCGATCCCCTGATCGACGGATTGATTCTGTTCCATGCCTTACCCTTCCGCGACGGCTTCTTCGCGAACCCAATCGTACCCGCGTTCCTCCAGAGCCAAAGCCAATTCCGGCCCGCCCGAGCGGACGATGCGCTTATCCATCATAATATGGACCTGATCCGGTCTAATTTCATTCAGGAGGCGCTGGTAATGGGTGATGACGAGAACGCCCATGCCGGTTTCTCTGACCAAGCTGTTGACGCCTTCCGAAACGATCCGAAGCGCGTCGATATCCAACCCGGAATCAATCTCGTCCAGGATGGCGATTTCCGGTTCCAACACCGCCATCTGCAAAACTTCGAGACGTTTTTTCTCGCCGCCGGAGAAACCGTCGTTAACGTAGCGCGCGGCGAAAGAAGCGTCGATTTTCAGCGCCGCCATCTTTTCCTTCAGCATACGCCGGAACGCCGGAATCGCGATCGGTTTCGCCTCCGGATCCCGTTTTTTCGCTTTCGCGTTTAACGCCGTCCGCAAAAAATTCGCGACCGTTACCCCCGGGATCGCGACCGGGTTCTGCAACGCCAGGAACAAACCGGCATTTGCGCGCTCGTCGACCGACAGGTCCAAAATTGATTCCCCGTTCAACAAAATATCCCCGGACGCGGGTTCGTAACGAGGATGACCCATGATCGAATAAGACAGCGTCGATTTTCCGGTTCCGTTCGGTCCCATAACGGCATGGATCTCGCCGCGCGGGACCGTTAAATTCAGATCGTCAAGAATCGTGTTTTCGCCGATCTTGACGGATAAATGTTTAATCTGTAATCCTTGCATAATGATTGATTCTCCTGAACAACCTCGCGATCCCGAGCTGCGGGTCACGAGCGGACAAAGGTTCTGTGAACGCGACGCCGAAAAGGGAGCTTCCTTTAAATTAAGGTAAGCCGCGCGGCGTCCATTTTAACGCGCACTCATTATACCAGACAGCTCAACGGCTGACGGCGCCGATTATAAATTGTGTGCAATCTTGCAAAATTCTAACAAAACGCATCGCGGCCTTCTCGATCCGAACGCTTATCCGGGAGTTTCGGATAAAAAGAAACGCCGAAGTCAGTTTTTCCCTGACTTCAGCGTTTCATAACGCAGGCGGGTAAAAAAATCCGCTTATCCCGGATTCCCTTCCGAGCCAGCTCCTTCGCCGTCGCTTTTGGTTTGATCCTCAGAAGCGGACGCTCCCGGGTCGGCCGTTCCTGACGGCGCGGCCTTAAAGGATTCCGGTTGCTCGAGCGTTCCTTCGCTCGGGATCGTTACCGCCCCGGAACGGGAAGCGGACAGCACAGCCGAATTAGCTTTTCCCTTCGAAATAACCTGATCGTAAAGATACTGCGAGACCGCGCCGACGCCGAACGAAACCGCGATAAATTCAGGGATCCAATCGATCCAGGAAGGGAGCATATTGATCACCTGAAACGAAATAACGAGAAGCGCGGTCCCAAGAACCGTCAGCCGAACCGGATCCCAATCCAGACCGATCCGCCGCTTTAATTCTTTCCCGATCAGGGAACCCAAAATAACGAAACCGTAGAACATGGCGATAATCAGCCCCAATACCAGCAGCAACGCCAACGGGATCAGCAGAATTGTAACGCTCAGCAGAATCACGACCAGCGGAACGATCAGAACCGCTATCGCGACGCCGATCAGGAACGTCATCCACGGCGCCTTGAGCAAAAAACTTTCAGCGCCTGAGACATGCTTCGGCCCGATTTTCATCAGCAGCAAAGCGCCAAGCATCGCGATAATCAAGTAGAAAACGAACGAAATAAAATTTCCGAATAAAATTTCATACATCCGCGCGCCGATTGACAGCGGCCAGAAGCCCGATTTTCCATGTTCGATGACTTCATGCCGGTCGAAATCAATCGTGACGTCGCCGATATGCGCGCTCATAATATCGCCTTTGATAACCGCGCTGCGCGAGCGGTTGACCTTTCCGCCGACCGTTTTAACGGCTCCTTCGATCACGGCGGATGATCCCAAATCGGTTTCCCCGCCGAGCGTAATCACATCGCCGTAAACCGTCCCATCGATCGACAAGTCGCCGCCGTAAACCCGGACGTCACCATGAATCTCAGTCGTCCGATCGAAATTCGCTTCCCCGCCATAAACGGTAATATCGCCGTAAACGGCGGCGCCATGTTCAACCTCAAGCTCTCCGCCCATCACGATAATATTTTGTTCAACGACAGATCCCGCGCTGATCGTCCGTTCGCCGCCTAAAACTCGCATGTCGGACCGCAAACTTAACGCACCGTCAACGACCGTCGTTACCGTTTCGTTCACTGCCAGAACCGTATCGCTCGACTGCCCAAAGATCAGGACAAGCGCCAACAGCAAAAAACTAAAGAAAACGCTCTTTTTCATAATCTATTCTTAAACCCCTCTTTTTTCGTGTGATTGTTGATATTGCCTAAGACTCAAAAGAATACCAAAGCCGACGATAAACGCGGCGATAATCGCCGCCGTACCCCCGATCAGCAGCGGCAGACGGATCATGTACAAAAACGCGGTGATTGAATCCCAAATCAACCGCGCCATCATCAATTTTTCCGTCGCGCGGACAATCAGCGTCAGCCAGACATGATTCGCGATTAACGCCAGGTTGGCCGCAATCAAAAGGAGCAGCCCGATTACGAAAATCGCCAGTCCTTTCCACGGCGCCGCATTTCGGCGCTGCGCCGGCACGGCACGCCCATTTTCAAACAAAACCACAAAACCGGGAGCGGGCGAAACTGCCGGCGCGTCCGTCAACAGCGTGTTGACCGCGATCCAATCGTCCCGAAAGCATACGCACTCAGCGCATAGCGTTAAATGCGCTTTAAGTTCGTTCCGCTCGGCTTCGGATAAGGAATCCTCGCGGAAAATTAATTCTTCGAAATATTCATGTCCGTCCATCATGCAGCCTCCATAACAGCTTGCTCCTGGGCCTGGCGGTAGAAACCGACCAATTGTTTCCGAGCGCGGAAGAGACGGCTTTTAACCGCCGCTTCGCTAAGCCCGACCGCCGATCCGATCTCGCGATCCGAAAGATCGTCCCAATAACGCAAAATAATAATCGCGCGATCGACCTCCGAGAGTCCATCTAAAAGAATCCGAACCTGCTCAGCCTGTTCCCTTTCCGCGACGATCCGTTTCGGCGACGGGATCCGATCGGGAATTACCTCTTCCATCGTCTCGTCAATTTCAACGGTCGGCAGACGCCGCTTACGAATCTGATCGATACAGTGATTCGTCGCGATCGAAAGCACCCAAGTCGAGAAGGTTCGCCGTTCATCGTATTTATCGATATTGCGCCAAACCTTAACGAAAACTTCCTGAACCGCGTCTTCCGCGTCGCCGCTATTGCCGTTCAACATCCGGTAGCATAAGTTATAAACGCTTGTCCGGAAGCTGTCGACAACGGCGGCAAAAGCGCAGCTGTCTCCGTTCCTGACACGGTCGATGATTTCGGTAGGAAATGTCTGACGCATAGTTTCTTTTCTCTTATAACCTATGTACGAAACGATCGCAAATTGGTTTCAAAAACGGAGCTTTGTTTTTTTCATGATAACGATCGGATTTTTCGGACCCGCCCGTCACAGGATTTAAAAAAATCGCCGCGCCTGTTCGGAGCGGCAAATCAATAGATCCGTCTTTTACCTGCCGGACAATCAGCGATCAGACTACTTCGATACCGGCGCCTTCGACGACTTCGCCGATAACGCGCGCGAATTGTCCTTTTTCCGCCGCTGCCGCCAGAAAACGATCCAGGCGGCTAGGGTCGATCCCCAACAGCAGTCCGCCGCTCGTCTGCGGATCGAACAGCATCAAACGCTGCCGCGGCGTAAGCCGGTCCGCGAATCGGACGTTCGGCTGGTAATATTTCTCGTTTTCATACGCGCCGCCCGGGAATAACGTCTGGTCCATGTAGCGCTCGTAATTCTCGACGAACGGAATCGCGTCCCAATCGTAACGCAGTCCGACCTTTCCCTCGCGGATCATCTCCCAGCTATGACCAAGCAGGCTGAAGCCGGTAACGTCCGTTCCCGATATCGAACCGAATTCGACCGCCAATTCGGACGCCGTCCGATTCAGCGTCTTCATCCACTTCGTGACCCGCGCGAAATCGTCCGCGTCGGCGACGCCGCTTTTATTCGCCGTCGAAAGCAATCCGAAACCCAACGGTTTGGTTAATACCATCCGATCGCCGACCTTTAATCTTCCTTTATAGAGGATCCTGTCCGGATGAACCGTACCGACAACCGCCAGACCGTATTTCGGTTCGCGATCCCGAACCGTATGACCGCCGACAATCGGACAACCGCCGGCTAACGCCGTCTCCGCGCCGCCGCGGAAAATCTCGGCGATCACGTCCGCAGGAAGATCAGTCGGCATCGCGGTAATATTCAGCGCCATCAACGGCTTCCCGCCCATCGCGAAAACGTCGGACATGCTGTTCGCGGCGGCAATCGCGCCGTAATCATACGGATCATCAACGATCGGCGGAAAAAAATCCGTCGTAAAAACGAGCGCCAAGTCGTCGGAAAGTTTATAAACCGCCGCGTCGTCGGCCTTTTCCAACCCGATCAGCAGATCGGGGAATTTCTCCGCCGAAAATAAATTCCCGAAAGGGTTTATCACGTCGGTCAGAACCTCGGCGCGCAGCTTCGCCGCGCAGCCGGCGCAAAAAGCCAATTCCGTCAATCGGATTTTCCCGTCCATCATCTTCCTCCTTAATGCCAACGCCGCAGATTTCGCGCTGATAAAAGTAAAATAAGTATTAATAAAATAACCGCCGCTTCCAATTATAATAACCTTGCCCAAAAAGAGGAAAAGACTGCTGTCCGGAGCGAATAAAAAGATGCCGAAATTACCGTTATCCGAACCTGTAAGCCCGATCGCCGCGCTTCCGCCCGGATCGATCGTCAGCCTCGTCGGCGGCGGCGGAAAAACGAGCGCGCTTTTCTCGTTAGCCCGGCGTCAGGACCATCCGGTTATCGTCACCACAACCACAAAAGTCGGCGTTAACCAAATCCAGGCCGCCGATATCCGGCTCACGCCCGAAGCGTTCCTCCGCGATCCGGAACGCGCCGTTCAGCGCCATGTCGTCTGGGTATCCGATCTCAACGGAGAACCGGGAGGTCAAAAAGTATCGGGGCTTCGCCTGCCGGACGCTGAAAAAATCGCGGCGGCGGTGAAAAATTGCGGTTATTCAATGATAGTCGAAGCTGACGGGGCCCACTGCAGCGCGATTAAAGCGCCGGCGGATCATGAACCGGTCGTTCCGCCGCAAACCGATCTCGTCGTCGCTTGTATCGGCCTAAGCGTATTGGACCGTCCCGCGGACGACTCAACCGTTCACCGGCTGCCGCTTTTCCTCAAGTGTACGAACGCCGAACCCGGCGCGCCGATCGGCGCGGATACGATCCTGAAGCTTGTCCGCCATCCGCGCGGCGCGTTCAAAGGCGTTCCGCCCGGCGCGGAGAAAATATTGCTTTTGAATCAGGCGGATAACGGCCCGCTCGTTGACCGCGCCCGTTCGATCGGAACGGAAGCGCTTACGACCGGCGTTGACCGCGTATGGATTACCTGTCTGAAACGCGGCGCCTGGATAGCCGAATTACGAAACGACACGAAATAAAGGGATGAATAGATGAATAAGTATGACAGCAGGTCCGGCAAAAATCGGATCGTCGCGATCCGCGGCGCGGGCGACCTGGCGAGCGGTGTCGCGCTGCGTTTGACGCGCTGCGGGTTCCGCATTGTGATGAGCGAGCTGCCTGAACCGCTTTGTATTCGAAGAAGCGTCGCTTTTGCGAACGCCGTTTTCACCGGCGAGGCGACTGTCGAAGAACGGCGCTGCCGCGTCGTTCGGGAAATTTCGGAGGTTGGGGATCTTTGGATAAACGGTGAAATTCCGCTCCTGATCGACCCCGATCTGGATCAAGTCAGCCTGATCGAGCCGGACGTCCTGATCGACGCGCGGATCATGAAGACCTACCGGGACGACGTTTCGCGGGACGACGCGCCGCTCGTAATCGGATTAGGCCCCGGCTTTCGATCCGGGGAAAATGTTCATGCGGTGATCGAAACCAACCGCGGCCATAACCTGGGCCGCGTATTCTGGGAAGGCGAAGCCGAACCTAATACCGGCGTCCCGGGGCTGATCCGCGGAGAAGGTCCGACGCGCGTTATCAAAGCGCCTTGTTCCGGCGTCTTTTATCCGTTGGTTGAAATCGGGACTTCCGTCAAAAAAGAGCAACCGATTGCTGAAATATGCAACCCATTGCATAATTCAAATCCGGCGGTAATCGCCGCGACGCTCGACGGAATCGTACGCGGCGCGTTATACCCGGGATTAACCGTCCGAAGCGGTCTCAAAATAATGGATATCGATCCGCGCGGCAACCCGGCTCATTGCTTCACAGTTTCCGATAAAGCGCTGAGTATCGCCGGCGGCGTTCTTGAAGCGATCCTGACCCGTTTCCCGTTGAATCCGGAAGGTCAATGACAAAGAAAAAAAGAAAGAAAGAAAACGCGTACCGGCCGCGTTTCTTTAATTTACTTTGGGTTACGGAAAATGTCGGAATTACGAATGCGTTCCGCGGAAATCGATCAGCTGCGCAACGATACTGACGCCGATCTCGAACGGCGTCTCGCCGGCGATCGGTATCCCGATCGGAGAGGTTACGCGCTTGAGCTGCGGCTCGGCGACGCCTTCGCCGCGCAACCGCTCGTAAATTTTTTCGCGTTTCGCGCGGCTGCCGATCATGCCGATATATGGCGCGTCCGTCGTCAACGCCCATTTCAACACGTCGTAATCGCCTAAATGACCGCGCGTCAGAATAACGATATAATCACGCGCTGAAATTTGGAAACGGGATAAATCCGCGTATGTATCTACTTGGACGCGTTCCGAATTCGGGAACCGTTCCGCGCTGACATATTCGGCGCGATCGTCGATAACGATCGTCCGAAACGAAGCTAAATTGCAGAGAAAAGCCGTCTCTTTCGCGACGTGACCGCCGCCAAAAATATATACCCGTTCCGACGGCCGGACCGTCTCCAAATAGATATCAGACCGTTCGAGAACGCCGGAATGGACGCCGATTCTCCCCGGGGTTCCTTTTAGTTCCGCTAAATCGAAGTCATCCCCTTTAAACGGCTCGGTCTTCACGCCCTCGGCGTCGACAAAACAGAATTGATTCGGTCCGCCTTCCGCCGTAAATCGCGTAATCAGCCAACCGATCTCATTTTTCGCTTCAGTTTCCGCCGCAGCCATAAAGACCGAGCGGACCGAAGCGTCGGCGCCGTTTAAAACGCTGATCAAAATATCGCCGTACCCGCCGCAGATCATGTCGGAGCCCGCCGCGTCTTCGTTCGTCAAATCGAAATGAAGCAAACTGCCGGAACCGCTCTTAAGCGCGTTTTTCGCCGCTTCGATCGCCATCGCTTCCAACTTCCCGCCGCCGATCGTTTCCAAAATCGACCCATCCGAAAAAATCGCCATCTTCGCGCCCGCGTGGCGCGGACTTGAACCGACGTTTTCAAAAATCGTGGCAAACGCGACCGACTCGCCTTTCGCCAACCGGCGCGACACCGAACCGTAAAAATAATTCATCATAAATTTTCCTCGTTTACGGACGCGGCCGAATTCCAGCTTCGCCGCTTCCGAGCCGCATTGCTAAGCAATCTTTCAGCCATTCGATATTGGAGCGGGTCGTCAAAACGCGAAACCGGAAGACCGCCCGCCGATAGATTTCGCCGGCCTCTAAATCGGCTAAATTGGCTTCCTGCCGGTCGAGCCAACGAAAACAACAGGATAACTGATTCTTGAAAACCTGATCGTATAATTCCAGCGGCGCATCCATTAGAAAGTACAGTTTCATCAGAAAATCGCGCCGCAAATTCCGTTGGTTTTCGACCGGTTTCAACAGCCAATCCTCGAATAAATCCGCGCCTGAATCGGTAATTCTGTAAATCTTCCGAAACGGGAACGCGGAGCCGTCCGATATCGTCGAAAAGATCAGCCCCGCCTTTTCGAGCTTATCCACCGTCGCATATAGCTGACTCTGATTAAATCGCCAAATCAGCCGTAAATCCGCGTCGTCGGATAAATGCTTATGCAAATCATAGGGGTGGATCGGGTTCGCTTGGATCAGTCCCAACAACAAATACTCGGTTGAATACGGTTCCGGTGTTCGCGGCATAGGGCGCTCCTTCCAATGATATTTTTCATTATTATACATGGGACTGCCCTTCGGGATTGTCCCGGCACATTAATAAAGAAAACCGATCGCTCCAATCGCAGAAATAACTCGTTCCCTAATATAACTTCAAAACCAACCAGCCGGGATCTCTCTTTCAAAGCCGGCGGCAGAATCTTATTCCGATAACCTTATAAAAAACCGTTTATCTCCCCTAAAAATAAAAGCATCTTATGAAATAATAACTTTTTCACACAAAACCTCAAGCTACAACTCATAGAGACAATATTGTTGACAGACATTTAAAAAACGCTAAAATAAAAAAAATCCATAATTTAAAGACGCACAGAGACAAACGGTTAACTATTCTTGATGAGGACAAAAAATTGAACACGAAAAAAACCTTGATCCACGATGGACTTGTTGTCACAAAAGATTTTATTGGCAAGTATGATATTGTCGTCCGAGGCGAAAAAATCGAAGCGTTAGGTACGTGCGGGAGTTTTTCGAAAGAAACTTTCGACGAGAAAATCAACGCCGACGGATTGACCGTTATGCCCGGACTGGTTGAACCTCACGTCCATTTCGACGCGCCGTTCATGGGCGGAACGACAGATCACGATTTGCTGACCGGAACCAAAGCCTGCGCCTATGGCGGGATTACGTCCGTTATCAGTTTCTCGAACCAATCCAAAGGCGCTTCCTTAATCCAGAACGTAAAAGATTGGGATGAAAAGAATCGGGGACGGGCCTATGTCGATTGGAGCATGCACAGTTTAATTTACGACGCAGGCGAATCTACCTTAAACGAGATACCGGATCTGGTCAAGATGGGCGTTCCGACTTATAAATGCTTTACGACGTACCGTCATTCCGGCCGGCTCATGGACGACGACAGTTTATTGAAAGTTCTCGAGAAAACGGCTCAAAGCGACGGGATGCTGATGATCCATTGCGAGCATGACGCGACTTGCGAATATCTGACCTGCAAAGCGATTGCGGAAGGGCATAAGGATTGGATTTATCACGCCAAAACGCGTCCTGCCACGGCTGAAAATATGGCGATTCAGCGCGTCGTCGATTTAATGAAAATCGCAGAAGCGCCGGTATATATCGTCCATGCGTCAACAGAGGACAGCGTCCGCATTATCGCCGACGCTAAAGCCGACGGATTGCCGATCCACGCTGAAACCTGCACGCATTACATGATGCTGACGGACGAAAAGCTGTCGGGCGAAGACGGTTATCTCTGGATCTGCTCGCCGCCGTTAAGAAAAAATCATGATTTAAATCAACTTTGGATTGCCGCCGAAAAAGGACCGCTTGAAGTCGTATCTTCCGACGATGCCGGCCTGCCGAGCCGAATGAGAAAAGATCTCAGTGAGGGCCGATTCGATAAAGTTCCGAACGGAATGCCGGGCGTCGAACCGCGGCTGACGCTCCTGTATACCGAAGGCGTCCTGAAAAAACGGATCGATTTACAGCGATTGGTCGCGCTGACCTCAACGAATCCGGCGAAACTTTTCGGATTGAAGGATAAAGGGACGCTTCAGCCGGGATCCGACGCGGATATTTGTCTTTTTGACTCAAAAATCGAATGGATCATGACAGCTTCAACGCTTCACATGAATACCGATTTCTGCCCGTTTGAAGGGAAAAAGGTAACCGGGAAAACGAAGGCATTGCTCTGCCGCGGCGAAACCGTTCTGCGGGATTACGAACTTTGCGGCTCGCCCGGTCATGGAAAAAGATTATTCCGACGATTGGAGCATTAATTTAGAATGGGCAATTCAGTCATCAAAGCATGATTGCCGCCAACAGAAAACGTTCTTAGGAGAAAAAGATGAAGAAAATAGTAGTTATCGCGTTAGTTTTTATCATGGTCGTGTCGCTAGCAGCTTGCGGAACCGGCAATAAAGGAGACAAAACGAAAGAGGATATGACCGGCAGCGTCGCGATGGTTCTGTCCGGATTAATTACCGACAAAGCGTTCAACCAATTCACGTACGAAGGCATGATGCGCGCGGCGGAAGAACTCGGTATTAAAGCAGCTTATAAGGAAAGCGTGACGCAAGACGAACAAATCGAAGTCATTCGTCAGTTCGCCCAGCAAGGTTATTCGATCGTCATCGGTCAAGGCGGACAATTCGGAGAAGCTCTTTCGATCGTCGCGGCGGAATTTCCGAAAACGAAATTTATCTTCTCCGTCGGTACCGATACGTACGGGCTTGAAAATATGTCGGCGGCAACCGTCAGCTACAGCCACGCCGGTTTTATCGGCGGCGTCCTCGCCGGCTTAACGACGAAAACCAACAAAGTCGCAATGATCGTAGGCGAGTTTTACGATAACCATCGAATGATGGAAGCCGGGTTTTACGCCGGCGTAGCTTACGTCAATCCCGACATTGAAACAACCTCCATTACGACCGGCGACTGGGCCGATACGGTTAAAGCGCGGGAAGCCAGCTTAGCGTTGATCGCGCAGGGTTACGACGTATTATTTCCCTGCTTAGACGCGGCCGGAGCCGGCGTTGCCGCCGCGGCGCAAGATTCTGAGAACGTCTGGGTCGTTGGTTCCGTTGCGGACTACGCCGCGGAATACAGCGCCGAAAACGTCACGGTCGGCAGCGTCGTATTCGCCTGGGAAGCTCTCGGATACCTCGAAGCGACCGGCAAGCTCACCGACGGGAAATCGCATATCATCGGGATGGCGGATAACGGAATCGCCCCGGTTATCAACACGACTTTAGACAGCGACGCGAAAGCGGTTTATGACGCGGCAATCGCGGATCTTATCGCTGGTAAAATCGATATTGTTGATTAGAGCCGATCCGCTCTGATTCCTTAATCCATTAATCAACCTGAAAAACCGGCGGGCAAATCAACAATGTAAAATGCCCCCGGTTTTTCTTAATATGAAAGTAAGGGAGGATTTTTTCGCGCATGGATGAGAACAATTTTGCGCTGCAAATGCAGGATATCACTGTTGAATTCCCCGGCGTCTTAGCAAACGATCACGTCAATATCGATTGTAAAAAGGGAGAAGTATTAGGCCTCCTCGGCGAAAACGGCGCCGGGAAAACGACGTTGATGAACGTGCTGTACGGTCTTTATCCTCCGACGGAAGGGAGAATATTGCTGGACGGGAAAGAAGTCCATATCGGTTCCCCCCTTGAAGCGATTCAGCAAGGTATCGGAATGGTTCATCAACATTTTAAATTGGTCGATACCCTTTCGGTAATTGAAAACGTTATCCTCGGAATCCCTACGAAAAAACAACGGCTGGATCTTGAACCGGCAAAAAAACGTCTGCTGCAGCTATGCGAAGAGTATGAATTGTTTGTAGATCCGGATGAAATCGTCTGGCGCCTGCCGGTCGGGAAACAGCAATGGGTAGAAATTCTCAAAGCTTTATACAGAGATTGTAAAGTCTTGGTTCTGGATGAACCGACCGCCGTCCTGACGCCGGCCGAAAGCGATCAATTATGCCGCGCGATTCGCCGAATTACGGCGGACGGGCGTTCCGTCATTTTCATCAGCCATAAACTTCGCGAAGTTATTCAAATCACCGACCGCATTACGGTTATTCGGGACGGGAAATATATCGGAACGCTGGCTACGAAAGACGCGACGCAAATCAAACTGGCGCAGATGATGGTCGGCCGTCCCGTCACGATTGAACGAAAAAGCCGGCCGGTCATTGAGGATCTGAAACCCGTGCTCGTTATGAAAAACGTAAACGCGAAAGACGACAGAGGCATCCAGGCGCTTAAAAACTTGAACCTGACCGTTCACGCCGGTGAAATCGTTGGCGTTGCCGGCGTAGACGGGAACGGACAGCGCGAATTGGCGGAATGCATCGCCGGATTACGAAAACCGACAAGCGGGACGATCACGATTAACGATAAAAGAGTGACCGGCGTAATCGCCGACCCCACTTTCGTCGGATTTATTCCTGAGGACCGCCAGAAAACAGGGCTGGTCATGGATTTCAGTATCGCCGACAATTTAATCATGAAGGATTATCAAAACGCGCCGTACGCTCAAAATAATGTCCTTCAATATACGGCGATAAAAAAACACGCGCGGGATATGATCCGAAAATATCACGTTAAAACGCCGTCAGAAGACGTAAGGGTCCGCAACCTGTCCGGCGGGAATCAGCAAAAAGTCGTTATCGCGCGGGAAATCGACCCTGAACCGGTACTCGACATCGCGTCGCATCCGACCCGAGGGCTCGACTTAGGCGCAGTCGCGAACGTTCATGACACGCTATTGAAAGAACGGAACCGCGGCGCCGCGGTATTATTTATTTCCGCCGAACTCCAAGAGGTTATGGCGTTGAGCGACCGGATTATCGTTCTGTTCGGAGGAGAAATCATGGGCGAACTAAACGGAGAGGACGCCGATCAGGAAGTCATTGGACAATTAATGTTAGGACATCATCCGGAGAACTAATCATGGAGCTTCTGAAGAAAAACAAGCGATTCGAATTTGCAATTTTTGAAAATTTATCCCTTACGACCGGACGAACCCTCTTCGGCATCTTTTTAGGTTTACTCGCGAGCGGTTTGCTGATTGCGCTTTCAGGCGTGAACCCGTTCGTTGCTTACGGCGCGCTTTTCCGCGGCGCTTTCGGAAGCATGCAGGCTGTGAGCAACGTATTGGTTCGCGCTTCGCCGCTTCTATTGGGCGGGATCGGCGTCGCGATCGGAATTAAAGCCGGCGTCTGGAACACAGGTATCGAAGGGTACATGTATTTAGGCGCGATTGGCGCCGCGGTCATCGGCGTTTTAGATTTAGGCTTGCATCCGGGTCTGCACATCCTGCTCTGTATCGTTTGCGCGATTGTGCTGTCGGGTTGTTGGGGCGCAATTCCTGGCTTTTTGAAAGCTTATAAAGGCGTCAACGAAGTCACCGCAACGATTATGTTGAATTACATCGCGATTTATCTGACGAACTGGGTCGTTTCAAATTTCCCGTTGGTCGCGGAAGTCGGCGCTTTTTATCCGATGTCGAAACAATTTCAGGCGACGGCGCGGCTTCCAATTCTTATTCCGGGTTCAAGCCTTCATCCCGGACCGTTTATCGGAATCATCCTCTGTCTGATTCTGCACTTCGTATTAAATTTTACGCCTTTCGGGTATCGGACCAAAATGCTCGGATCGAACCCTTTCGCCGCCCGTTACGCCGGCGTCGATTCGAGAAAACAAATCCTGATGATTATCACGATCGGGGCGGTCATCGGCGGCATCTCCGGCGCGATTGAAGTCATGGGCTTGAAGCGGCGCGTTTTCATGGAATTTGTAACCGGCGTCGGTTACGAAAGCGTCGCGGTCGCGTTATTGGCCGGCGGGAATCCGCTGGGGGTCATCCTTTCCGCGTTATTTTTCGCCGCGTTAAAAGCCGGCGGCGCGACAATGTCGATCGAAACCGGCGTCGCTTCCTCGATGAATTCGATTATTATCGGGATGTGCATGCTGTTCGTAATCGGATTCGGCGTGATCGATAATCGTAAACTCAAAAAGATTGTCTCGACGGACAAAGATCCCGAAAACGACATTGCAGCGGAAAAAGAAGGAGAAAAGTAAATGTCATTGGAAATTATTATCGACTGGTTACAAGCTGCTTTAAGATGGGCCGCGCCGCTGATTATCGTATCTATCGGCGAGGTATATTCCGAACGGTCCGGCGTTATCAATATGGGAATCGAAGGGATCATGCTTTTCGGCGCTCTTACCGGGATCGCGGCCGGATTCTATTTGAACAGCTTATGGCTCGCAGTAATAATCACCGCGATCATCGGATTGATCTTAGGATTCGCGGTTGCGTACTTAACCGTTTCACGGCGTACGAACCAGGTCGTCACAGGGTTAATGATAAATATGGTTTCTCTCGGAGCAACCGATATGATTTTTTCCATGATGTCCGAAACCCGAAAAGCCCGCGTCGCGACCTTCCCGGCGATCTTCCCTTCGAGTATGACGAATATCCCGGTCTTGGGAAAATTATTATTCGCGCAGCCGATCAGCACATGGGTCGCCCTAATCTTACCGTTTTTCGCCGCTTATGTTCTGTATAAGACGAGATGGGGATTGAACGTCCGCGCTGTCGGCGATAACCCGAAAGCGGCCGCGACAGCCGGCCTTTCCGTTATCAAAATAAAATACCAGACTGTCGTTCTCAGCAGTATTTTCGCGGCGCTCGGCGGCTGCGCGCTATCGTTAGCCGAAGTCGGCTACTTCTCAGCCGGCGGAATGACGGCCGGACGCGGTTTTATCGTCATGGCCGCCTGCGTCGTTGCCGGATGGGATCCCGTCAGGACAGCGCTGATCTGTATTGCGTTCGGAGCGGCCGACGCGGCGCAGCTCCGAATCCAGACGTTGAGCTCGACGATTCCCTACCAATTCTTGCAGATGCTGCCGTATATTGTCACGATCATCGCGCTGACCATCATGGTCAAACGCTCCCGCGTTCCGAAAACATGGGGAGCGCCGTACGATCCGAAAGACGTTTAACCCTTAATCGTCCTTTCGCATGAGTCTTGCCTGATTCGGCAAAATATATGGTAGAATTCTCTTTCGGCAGATTGGAAACTTTCAATCGGCATGCTCGCATTAGCATTGGGTCGTCGTGATGGACCGCGTTGGGAAACGCGTTCGCGCGAGGTACCGGGGATAAATTAGTAACGAAAGGAAATACTGAAATGGCAAAATGTGAAATTTGCGGAAAAACGACGACTTTCGGTCACAATCGAAGCTTCTCCTTACGAGCGACCAACCGTCCGTTTTACCCCAACTTGCAGCGGGTCACCGTATACGTCGACGGCGTAAAAGCCCAAAAGACGTTATGTACCAAATGCATCCGCAACATGTCGAAAATCCAAAAATAAATCAGCCGCCGCGGTTCGAAGAATTAAACAAGGACCGTCCAAAAGATAAGAAAAAAAGAGAGTCTTGCGCGGCTCTCTTTTTTGATGCGATTGTATTCGCTCTTTATATCTACTCTTTAATCCGTTCATACGCGCCGGCAACGGCGTACTCGTCGACGTAAAACGTCTTCAGCAGCCGAAAACCGGGACGGGCGTAATCATTGCCGGGATGATTTTTATAAGAATAACAGAACGCGTCCGCGTGTTCCGTCTGCCAAACGATATGGAACCGCTCGGAGACGCTTTCCGGAAGCGCCCAAAGCGTAAACTCGGACGCGCCCCAAGTCAAATCCTCGTTGACGCCGAAATCGATAACGTCCTTCCCGATCGCGTTCGCCAAATATAAGATACAGGGGCGCGAACCGACGCCCCACGAATCGCGCGAAAAACGCGACGCAATCGGGCGTCCGATCTGATTGAAATAGGCGAAATCGAGCGGATGATTCTTCAGGATCCAATTTCCGGTCAGGAAAAAAGAAACGGCGCAAAGCGCGAAAACGCAGCCCCTGAACGGATAGGCCGGAACGCGCCGAATCAGCCAATCGAAGCCGACGGCCATCAGCAAAAGCATCGGCGCATACAGGAAATACGCGTGACGCCAACCATGATAAATCGTCGCTTTCGAAAGCACGATAAGCGCGTAATATACCGCGATCAGCCCAAAATTAAAAACGCCGAAAATATCCTCGCGGGCTAAACGGCGCAAGGTGCGGGAATGAAAAAGCGCGAACAACGATTTAAAACTGCCGATCAGGAAAAAGCCCAAACAGACGAGCGGCGTCGTTATCGCGATCCAGACCGCTAAATAATACGGAACGTCGCGCGGGGCGACGAACCGCCCGAGAAACAGCTCCGAATCGCCGACGCCCGGCAAATTCGTCACAAACGTTAACCCGCTGATAATTGAATCAAGATTAAACTCCCAGAGATATGGCGAAACGAAATAAAACGATCCGAGCGCGCCGATCAACGTCAAGATTTCCAGCCGAAGCGTCGCCCGGATCGAACGCCCCGCGGCCCATTCCGAAACGGCGATCAGCGCCATAAACGCGGGAAGAAGGCCGGCCCCGAAATAACGCGCGTTCGCGGTCAGCGCAAACGCTAAACAGAAGCAGGCGACAGCTCGCCGGGAACGCGCGATCGTATACCAGCCGCAGCAGCACAACGTAATCAGAAACCAGGCGTAAAAAACGATATCTTTCGAATTATAAAAACTCTCGGCGAAAAATCGCGGCGACGCGATCATCATCAGCAGTCCGATAATCGGCGTCCACGAATTCGGGTAACGCTTTCGGAGAAACAGGTAAAAACAAATCGCGGCGAAAAAAACCGTCCCGAAGATATATAAGCGACGAAAATTCAAATACGCCCGCAAGTCCAGCGAAACGCCGGGAAGATAATTCACGAACAGCGTCGGCAGCAGCGCGGTCACGCCGTAGACGCGATCCTTATACGTCAATAACTCCGGCAATTCGCGGAAATCCCCGTACGCCGGCAAAGGCAGCGATTCGACCGACGCCAACGCGGGAATTTTCGAAAAGATATATTTGACGTTGACCGCGGCGGTTTGAATTTCGACCAATTCGTCGGTAAACCCGCCGTAATCGTTATGAAATTTCAATCCGATCGCGAACCAGACGAAAAAAACGGCCAGCCCGACCCAGAACCGGACGTCCGAATAAAAACGGACTTCGGATTCGGAAACGACGGGCTTTTCCTCAGCGCGTATCATCGGCACCCTCCCCAATTAACAAAATTCGGAGCCGTCGGTTCCCGGCTCCGATCAGATTATTACCGATAAAACGCCGCCGGCTCAAGCCGCAGGATAACCGAAGGAAGCGACAATTCGAAGAATATCGAAACCCTCGGCGTAGCGGCGTTCGCCGATCGCGCCGTTCCGAACCAACGTCGCGCGCGTTAATTCATGATCGAAATAATATTTCGTCCGATATGTTTCATACTGCCGCAGCGCTTCTATTTTCTTCTCTACGTCGGCTTCATCAACGGCAACCAGGAAATCCGGGAAGAACCCGTACGACGAACGGATAACGTCGAACCCGAGAACCGTCCGCCCGCGAAAAGCGCGCAGCGCCTCCGCCGTCATCGTATTATGATCCTGATGAACGTCCGCCTTCGTATGAACGAAGACGATATCCGGCTGAAATTCGCGCTGGATCTTAATCATCGCTTCCAATATTTCCTGACGCGCGTCAGGAAATCGGCGCGTTTCAAAATCCAAAAGCGTAACTTTTTCCTTCGGAACGCCTAAAACGGCCATCGACGCGTAATGCTCCGGAACCAGACGCGTCAAGAGCGGATTTTTCTGATTATTCGAAAACGTCACGCAGCGAACGTCCGTCATCGGCGCGATCCGCGCCAACAGCGCGCCGCAGCCCAACTCAATATCATCCGGATGCGCGCCCAGAAAAACGACGCGCTTTCCGAAAAAAGTCATATTATCCATCAAGCCTTAGATCCGAATCCTGGTTTACTTCGTCGCGACAAAACCGCCGACGACTTTCGTCATCACAATCTCGCCGTCCCGCGCGATATATTCGTCCGCGACGCGATGAATTTTAGTCATAACGTCCTCGAACTCGGCATGCGTCGAGAAGAGCGATTTCCAAAGCCGCCGGTCTTCCGACATCGACGCGCGCGCGTACGCCATGAACGGCGCCGACGACTTGAACGTCAGCGGATTCTCGAAAATATGCGTCTCGGTCTTCGCGAACGTCGCCGCAATTTCGTCGTAAATTTCCGAACTGTAGCGCGAACTCCCGGGCATCAGGGGAATTTCCTTCTTCGTCGCTTCCCGAATAATATCGTAGAAGACTTTCTTATTCGTCGTCATCGGTCCGGTCGTAAACAGCCGCCCGCCCGGCTTTAATACGCGATGCATCTCAGGAACGGTAAAACGGATATCGTTCGTATAATAAATCGCGAAACAGCAGGAAACCAGATCAAAACTGTCGGACGGAAAATCAAACGGCTGGTCAAAATCAAGCTGGACGATCTTAAACGGGTTCCCCAATTTCGCGTTTTCGATCTCCGCCTGATCCAACAGCTCCCGATTTACATCTCCGCCGACAATCTCACAATTACCCCGCAAATATCGATGAAAAGAAACGCACTGTTTTCCGCCGCCGCAGGCAACGTCTAAAATCCTGATCCCCGGTTTCAAGTCCAACGTGTCCAGCATCCACTGATCGATATCGCGGCCGCCGAACTTGTTATGAATATCGATTCGGGTCAGCAAATCGTTCGTCGTTTCCTGAAAATCAATTCTTTTACCCATACTTCCTCGTTTCCGTAAAATCTAGCGTAATTGTACCAAAAAAGCGGAACGGAAAGTCTAAGGAACTTCCCGCCCGAACGGGTCGGATCCGTCCGCTTTCAAGGCGCGGTATACGTTACCCGATCCGCCGCCCGATCTCGAGAATATCGTACGGCGTCTGCTGGTACACCGAATAATTCAGCCAGTTCCCGAACAGCATGTTGGCGTGGCTCTGCCAATACATGATCGGCGTTTGACGCGGGCTATTTCCCGGGAAATAATTATCCGGAACGTTCGGATCAATTCCGCGCTCCCGATCCCGTTCGTACTCGTTTCGCAGCGTCAGCAAATCGTACTCCATATGCCCCTGAACGAAAATCTGCCGGCCGTCGATCGTCGCCGAAATCGCGACCCCGGCGATATCCGAAACCGCTAAAACGTCGATATCCGGGATCCGATCCAAATCCGAACGGCGAATTTCCGTATAACGCGAATGCGGCATGTAAAATAAGTCGTCAAAGCCGCGCAGCAGCGGATGGTTCCGAACGACCGGACGATGAGCGTAAATCCCCGAGAGTTTTTCCGCCCGCCGATATTTCGGAACGCGGTAATGATGGTAGAGACCGGCCTGCGCGCCCCAGCAAATATGAAGCGTCGAATACACGTTTTCTACCGACCAATCCATAATCTCGCACAGTTCCGGCCAATAATCGACCTCCTCGAAAGGGAGCGTCTCGACCGGCGCGCCGGTAATAATCATCCCGTCGTATTTCTTCAGCCGTACCTGGCCGAACGTTTTGTAAAACTGTTCGAGATATTCATGGGACGTATTTTTCGATTCATGCGTCGCCATGCGCAGAAAGTCGATATCGACCTGAAGCGGCGAATTGCTCAGCAGCCGCAGAAGCTGAATCTCGGTTTCGACCTTCGTCGGCATCAGATTCAGGATCAGGATTTCCAACGGGCGGATATCCTGGGTCGTCGCGCGCCGGCTGTTCATGACGAAGATATTCTCGTTTTCGAGCGCCTCGCGCGCCGGAAGCGTATCAGGGATTTTGATAGGCATACGTCGTAAGCTCCTGTTTTTCTCTGCAAACTATATTTTCGCGAACGCCTGGTCCAAGTCCGCGAGAATATCGTCGATATGCTCGATACCGATCGAGAGACGGATCGTTCCCTGCGTAACGTCCTGTTCCGCCAGCTCGGCCTCCGTCAGCTGCGAATGCGTCGTTGACGCCGGGTGAATGACGAGACTCTTGACGTCGGCGACGTTCGCCAGGAGCGAAAAAATATCCAAGCTGTCGATAAACCTGAACGCTTCCTCCCGACCGCCTTTGATATCAAACGTAAAAATCGATCCGGCGCCGTTAGGATAATCGCGGCGGTATAACGCGCCCTGGGTCCCTTTGTCGAGCGACGGATGGTTTACTTTCGCGACTTTCGGATGATCCTTGAGATAGCCGACGACTTTCAACGCGTTCGCGACATGCCGTTCGACGCGCAGACTGAGCGTTTCCAATCCCTGCAGGAATAAAAACGCGTGAAACGGCGACAGCGCCGCGCCGGTATCGCGCAGCAAAATCGCGCGGATTTTCGTTACGAACGCCGCCGCTCCGGCCGCTTCTGCAAAAGACACGCCGTGGTAACTCGGATTCGGATCGACGAGCGCCGGGAACTTCCCGCTCGCGGCCCAATCGAATTTACCGCCGTCAACGACGACGCCGCCCAGGACCGCGCCGTGGCCGCCGAGGAATTTCGTCGCCGAATGAACGACGATATCCGCGCCATGCTCGATCGGGCGGAACAGGTACGGCGTCGCGAACGTATTATCGACGATAAGCGGAATCCCGGCGGCATGAGCTATCTCCGCCAAGCGATCGATATCGATCAGAAGCGAATTCGGATTTCCGAGCGATTCGACGAAAATCGCTTTCGTATTCGGCCGAATCGCCGCCGCGAAACCGTCAAGATCGTTCGCGTCGACGAACGTCGCCGCGATTCCGTAATCGGGAAGCGTATTCGCCAAAAGGTTATACGTTCCGCCGTAAATGTTCTTTTCCGCGATAATGTGATCGCCCTGCCCGGCGAGGTTCAAAATAGAATAGGTCACCGCCGCCGCGCCGGACGCCGTCGCCAGCGCTCCGACGCCGCCTTCGAGATCGGCGATCCGCCGTTCAAAGACGTCCTGGGTCGGATTCGTCAGCCGTCCGTAAATATTCCCGCCTTCCTCAAGCGCGAAGCGGGCCGCCGCCTGAACGCAGCTGTCGAAGACATACGATACCGACTGATAGATCGGGACGGCGCGCGCGCCAGTCGCCGGATCCGGGTCTTCCTGGCCCGTATGAACTTGTTTTGTCTCAAACTTCCAATGGTTCCTGCTCATTATTTTTCTCCGTTTTATCATTCATCAGCGTCTAAAAACAAATCGACGGTCTATCGATAAAGAAAGAAAAGACCCCGCTGAGCGAGGTCTTTTCTTTCTAATTCCGGATGCATGAAGCCGAGCGATTAGAAAGGTTTCCCTCGCCTGAAATCATTGCGCATCATCATAGCGAAATACTGTTTCATAAATCTTAGTTTACCGAAAAAAGACCGCTTGTCAAGAATCTCCCGAAAATCATGACCGCGGCCCGCGTAAGGCCGGAAGGCTCGCCGCCGCGACCGATTGGCCGACGCGGCGCGTCTTTTCGCTCGGAAGCGACAAATTGATTTTCAATTCCGGATATTCGACCGCTAAAACTTCTTTCGCCGTTTCCAAAACGATATCGCCGCCCTTGCCCGATACGACGCGCCCTAAGAGCAGCACTTCTTTCAGATCATAAAAAATCGAATAAAGTTTCAATGCGTAACCCAAATAGGCGCCAATCGTTTTATAAATTTTTGCCGCGTTGGGATCGCACTCCGCCATCAATCCCTGAACGATTTTTAACTTTTCCGCCGGCGTCTCAGCCGCGGATAAATCGATCCCCGCCGCCGGAGCCAACTTGATCACGCCGTCCTGGCTGAAATATTTCACGCCGCAGCCGATATCGCCGGACCACTCGTCCGCCATCGCGTCTTCGGCCAAATCGACCGGAGCGAACGCTAATTCGTTCAGCCAACCGGTTATATTTCCGTCCGCGTCGACGAAACCGACCGCCTCGCTCGTCCCCATCGCGATTCCCAGAACCGAATTCGACTTCAGGCTCATCGCGCCCGCCAGCGCGGTCACGTCGCCGTCGTTCGCGACAACCAGCGGGATATCGGCGCCGATTTCTTTCGCGGTATCGATATAAATCTTTTTCGCCGTTTTTTCGAAATCTTCCTTCCCGACCGCTAAGAATAAAGACGCCGCTTTCGTTTCATTGTTAATATAGATTCCGGCGGACGAAACGCCGATCGCGTCGACGCGCGGAAGATGCGCCGCGGCGCGGCGCAGCGAATCCAAAATCCCGTCGTAGTGATACTGCGGATCGCTCGTAACTTTCGGAAGCCAGACGACCTCTTCCGAAAATACCGGTTCGCCGTCGATAACCGCCGATACCTTCCGATCCGATCCGCCGGCGTCAAACCCGATGCGGCAGCCGTCCAGATGACGCCCGATCGAAACCGACTTCTGGTACGGCTTCGGACGATCCGCGTACGTCGTCGCGGCAACCTCAAACGGTTTCTCGTAAACGTTTGTCATGAAGTTGAAGTCGAAGGCCCGTTTCCCCTTCGGGGCGTACGTTTCCGCAATCCTGGCGGCGATCCGATCGTCGCCGCTAAGCGTCAGACGGAACCCGCCGCGCGCCCAAAGCAGGAATTTAACCAGCCGTTCGACAAAAATAAAATCTTCGTCGAAACGTTCGTCCGTTCCGTGAATTTTCGTTTCGAATACCTGAATCTGATCGTCTTCGCGTTCGATCGAGATCGCGAACGGCTTCTCCGCCGTCTTCAGGAAAGCTTCGTAATACTTTGCGAAAGGGATATAAGCGGGATCTAAAACCGGCGTACAGCGAACATCCATCTTGATTGAGTTAACTTTTTTTTCCATACTTCTGGTTCCTTTGACTTTTCCCGTCCTAATCAAAAAATTACCGCGTTAAAAAAGACGGGGTTTTTCCGATCTTCGATTTATAAGTATAGTATCTTTTCGAGGCGAAGCGAGAATTTTCAAGCCGGGAAATAGTAAAAACAGCGCCGCTCAGACCCGGTCAGCACATCGCGGCGCTGAATTCCCAACTCACGTAAAAAAAATCCGGTCGCCGGGCGGGGCGTTCCAATCCACACGTGCAAAAAAGACGCGCTCGCCGTGTCCACGATCCCAAATCCGTTCCAAAAAAGGGATCAGATCCGGAACAGCGTCGAGCTTCGCTAATTCTTCCCGCCCGATCCATTCCAGCGTCCCTTCGGAAGATTCGCACAATAACGGCGGATGCGAAAGTTCCCCGCGGAAAATATGAACCTCAACGCCGATATCCGAACGCGTCGAATCCATCGAAATTCCGCAAAGATCCAAAACAACGCCGGACAGCCCGCTCTCTTCAAATAATTCGCGCGCCGCTCCGTCAAGAATTGTCTCGCCATGTTCCACATGGCCGCCTAAACCGTTATAAAGACCGGGAAAATTTTTCTTCGTCATAGCGCCGCGCAGCAGCAGCACGCGTCCGGCATGAAAAATAAAGATCAACGTACGCGGTATGACCCGGTATCGCTCGCCCATCTAAAAACCCAATTTTGAAAAATCCGTTTCGAAAAACATGCTGAGGATCGCGACAACGAAGATAATCAGCATAAAACATCCGCAGCCGCAGCCGAAACAACCGTTCCCTGATCTATACCCGAAAGTTCGCTGTCCCCAGCCATAAAGTTTTGAAAAAATAAACCCCTTCAACAGAAAGCCCAAACATCCCTGGCGATCATCATTCATAACGTCAATTTCCTTCCTAACTTCAGACCGACTTTTAAATTAAGACCGGCGTTAAACGATTACGCTCTTCCGGCTGTATTCCGACAACTCTAATTCTACTCGAGGATCTATCGAAAATAAGAGGCCCGGCCATAAACGCTCGCGCCTCTTATCCAACGCATCCCGCGCGAATCAATAAATATTCACATTCAGAGCGTAATTCGTCGCCGCCTGATACGAAACGACCTCGATCAGATAATCCTGTTTAATCGGGATATACCCCGTCCAGGACGTCAGTTTGGCCTGATGATCAAGGTAGATAACGCCGTCCTGAATTCCGCTGATCCGTAAAAACGCGTTCGGCTGTCCCGTACCGCTTTGCAAATTGACAAACATCGTCTGACCTGCCGACGCGTAGGCTGTATAAGAAACAACGCCGTTTGCCTTAACCGAACCGTTCATCTGCGCGCCGTAACTTCCTTTCGCGAAACGAATTCGCGCAGGGATAACGAACGTCAAATCAAATTTCGACGCCGTCATATCAGGGTTGCAGATATCCAAACTATATTTCGTCGTTTTGGAGAGCAGCTGGCGGATATAACCATAACCGAGCGCGTTGCTGACATATAACGCGCCCGTATTATCGCTCAGGCCCAAATTGAGCCGGCGCGTTTCGGACGCGACGGACGCTAACAGCAAGTTATCGTTTCCGGCATAAAAATCATAACGCGTACAACTTCCGCCGTCGATCGAACCAGAAATCTGCGCCATTGTCTCGCCCAGCGCAAACTGAATCGTTCCGCCCATTCGGTACTGCCGCGGACCGGTATTCGCGTAACCCGGATTGGCGGGAACCGCGGGCGCCGCCCCCGTAAACGGCGGGATCGAAAGCAGGAAATTATAATTCGTCGCCATGGGGCCCGGATTGTAAACGATAATTTCGTACCCTCCCGTCGCGGGAAGCGGCATCCCGAAAATCGCGCTCTTCTGGTTCAAATCCATCAGCACCTGCCCGGTCAGCGACTTAACGCTAAGAATCGCCTGCTGATTATCCGAATTCAGCGCGATCGACGCCGTCTGATTCGCGCTCGCGTAAAATTCGTAACGAACGGCGACGCCCCCATCAAGACGCCCGCTGATAACCTGGCTCGATTGACCGGGATGAAACGCGATCGTTCCGCCAATCATCAACGTCGTTTGCGCCATGGCCGGAACCGCGGCGCAAAGAAATAAAACGGCCAAGAAAATCGACATTGTAACTTTCTTCATTAAACGACTCCTTTTCCAAACCATACCATTCATACAACAACTTGTCACTTATTAAAGACGAGATTCGAAGCCTTTCAGTTCCCGCCGTCGCGCGGAATCCAATCGGCGGACAGACTCGCCGAGAAATCGCCGGATTCGAGCAGGACGAAATAAATTTCCGACAGCCCGCAGCAGGACGTCCAATTCACATGACTCAAACCGGAATAACGTTCCGGCCGCTCGCCCGTCCAGGGGATAAACGCAACTTCGCCGCCGGATTTCTCGTCAAAAACGACTTCAAAGCTGACGCCGTCCCCGACAGGGATCTGAACGATGAAAACATGATAACCCGGATCGGGGCGCAGAGACAACTCCGGCGTTTCTTTGCCTAAATGAATCTTATCGATCCGCGCGATCTCCACCCCTCCTTCCGAAAGCGCGCGCAGTTCGACCGTTCCGCCGGTCTGCGACTGGATCAGCGCAGCCGTATCGTCCAGATAAATCAACGCCGGCTCTGAGCCGCTCCTTTTTTCCGTCAAGCTCAGTTCCAACGCCGGCCCGGTCAACGCCCGAATCAGGATCATCTCGTCGGCTTCGGTCTCGATTCGATATACGGCGTCCGGATTCGCCGCCGTTATCAGGATTTTATCGTCCGAGAGGCCCAGTTCAACAACGTCCGGTTCCGCGAGCGTCGGCAGCGGTTCGACGCCGACAGCCGCCGGGGGCGTCGCTTCAGCGCCGGCATCGCCGAAATCAGGCTGCCAATCCGAAGTCAACACGCGGCTCTCCTCCAACGCAATCGCAGCTGCGGTCATTTGCGCCGCAAACAGGGCTTCTTCAGTTACGCTCGGCGCCGCTTCCGTCCAAGCGATCGGAATCGTCGGAAGATCTTCCGGGACCGGACGCGTCAGGGACGGGGCAGGTTCGAAACCGCGGGTGACAGTCCGCCGCGGACGAACCGTCGGCATAGGCGTATCGGTCGAGGTCGGCGCGGGCGTATCGGTCGAAGTCGGCAGCCGCGTCGGCGAAAGCGTCAGCGTCTCCGTCGGCGGAACCGGCGTTTCAGATAATTCGACGACCAGCGTCTCCAGCGCGTCGATCGTCAACGCCAGATAAACTTTTCCGGCGATCTCCGTTTCAATCCGAGCCGTTTCCTGCGCCTGCTGCGTCAGCTCGATCGGAACCGGAACGAACGTTGAACAGGCGTTGACAACAATCAGACAAGAAATAACAATAAACGCGAAACTAATTTTTCGAACCATCTTCCATCGCCCTCAAAATCCTAAAAGATTAATTTCTTCAATCGTCTGCAAGACTTGATCCCAAATAATCGGCGCCGATTCAGCCGTCGCTCCCGCGCCGAACGCGAAAGCGAACCCGTCGGCAACAACCGGCTTTAAAGTAACCCAATCGGCCGGAAACGAATATGAAACCGGGTTCAATCCTTCGTACAGCGCCGCGGCGATCTTTTGATCTATGTTTTTTCGTTCCGCGCGGAGGAACGTTTCCGAATCAAGAATCGGAAATCCATGCGCAGCCGCCGTCCATCCTTCCCACCGCCCGCCGCTCAACAGCCATTCCAGAAATAACCAGGAAGCGAATTGTTCGTCCGCGGAATGAACGACGATTCCGACCGCGGCCGTCTCGGCGTAAACCTCCGAACGCGCTCTTTTGCGTCCGGGGTAAGGAATCACGCGCCAATCGTCGCTCCCGTTCGTTTCATGATCGCGGAAGGCCAGCCGCTGGAAAGATATATCCGCCGCCGTTCCCGAATAAACGAGGGCGTTATGACCGGCGAAATAAGCGTACGGCTCTCGTAAGCGGCTCTGCCAGACGCAGCCTTCATCGAATAACCGCCGCAGCGTCGCAACCGTTTCGATAAAATTCGCGCCGACCGCCGCCGTCGTCAGATCGCTGAAATCAGGATCCGTATCATTCAGCGCCGAAAGCCAGCTGACAACCGTTCCCGGCGCGGAAGAAAGAATCCAACCGCCGGTACCGTCGTTATCCGGATCCCCGTCATTCATACGCGCGGCGCGCGCGGCGCAAATCTGTTCTTCGAACGCGCCGAACGTTTCCGGCGGCTCCGAAAAGCCCAACTGCCGCCCCCAGGTATCGTTATAAAATAGGAAAAAGGGATTCAACCATAGCGGGAAACGCGTCCGTTTCCCGTCAAGCGGGAAGCGGGCGTCTAAAGCCGCGCGCGTTTCCGAACCAATTCCGTATTGCGGATGATCGAAGTAATCGTCAAGGGGCGTGAAAAGAACCGCCTCGCGCTGCCAGGAGCGCAGATAATCATCGCTCGAAAAGATCAGGTTGGGATGATCTTCGACGTCCGTTACGCTCATGACGCGTTCGTTCAGGTTCACGTCCGAAATCGCGCTTTCCGCGTTGACGACGATTCCGAATTCGTTTTCATCATTAAACACCTCGACAAGCGTCTCAAAATACGCCTGCGTCTCGTCCCGGAACCCATGCCAGACACGGAGTTCCAATCCGGCCAAATCTTCAAGTTTAACGCTGAGATACGCGGGAAGCGGAGTTGCCGTCGGCCGCGGCGTCGCGCTCGGCGTCAGCGTCACGACGCGCGTTTCCGTTGCCGTCGGCGTCGCCGTCGCGCTCGGGATCAAATTCGGCGTATTACAACCGGCGAACAACGCGCACAGCAGCCCAAACAACACGCCGGTCAGACCGGTGCGACAGAATCGGGAACTGATATGGCGTTGTCCGCTGTTCATAGCTTAGAAATATTGCCCGAAAAAAGGGCGTTCCGCTCCAACGGAAGTAAACGATTCATGACCGGGAAAAATCAGCGTCTCATCCGGCAGCGTCAGTATCTTCGTATTAATACTTTTCTCGATCGTCGATTGGGAACCGCCGTAAAGATCGGTTCGGCCGTGGTCGTGATAAAAAACGGTATCGCCGCTGAAAAGCCAACCCGCCGCCGCGCAGTAATAACAAACCGACCCGGGGGAATGCCCAGGCGTATGCAGAACGGTAAAACGATACGACCCAACCCATAACGTCATCCCGTCCTGCAGCCGAATCGCCGGTTCGGGACAGCGAACGCCGCGCGATTGACCCATGCGCGCGCCTCCTTCGCCGATCCGAATCGGTTCGTCGTCGGGATGAAGCGCGATCGGGATATCCCGTCCGTCCGTTTTCGTATATTTTGCGCCGTAGATATGATCGTAATGAGCGTGCGTCGCCCAAAATCCGATCCAGCGCCAACCTTCCGCGTCAATTTTCCGCGTCGCCTGCTCAAAGTCAAACGACGCGTCGATCACAACGCATTCTTTCTTCTCCGTATCGGCGACAATATAACAATTGTTCGCCATCGGGCCGGTTTGAATCGGAACCAGACGTAAATTTTCGTAAGTTTCGTTCGTCAATTCCATAAAACCCTCAGTTCGCGCGGGAAACGCGTCAACGCCTCGCAGCCGGTTTCCGTCACGACGAGATCGTCCTCTATCCGAACCCCGAATTTCCCGGGAAGGTAAATTCCCGGTTCGTCGGTAAAAACCATCCCCGGTTCAAGCGCAGCGTCGTTCTCCGCGAACATATACGGATCTTCATGACACTCCATACCTAAGCCGTGGCCAAGACGGTGCGTAAAATATTCGCCGTAACCGACGCCGCGGATCGTATCCCGCGCCGCGCCGTCAACGTCCCCGGCGCGAACGCCCGGACGCGCGAAATCCGCAGCTGCCCGGTTTGCCGCTAAAACCGTTTCATAGACCCGAGCCATCTCGCTTGAAACCTCGCCGACCGCAAACGTCCGCGTCAAATCGGAACAATAACCGCCGTACCGCGCGCCCCAATCGATCAGCAGGAACTCGCCGGATTGAACTTCGCGCTCGGAGACCGCCGCGTGCGGATCGGCGGAATTCGGGCCGCTCCCGATAATCGGCGCGAAAGGAAGCTCAATCTCGCTTCCGCGCCGGATCATGTTCCCGATCAGCGCTTCCGAAATCTCGATCTCGCGAATTCCCGGCCGGATCAAGGGAAGCGTATCTTCCAGCGCGGCTTCGGCGATCCGCGCCGCGCGGCGGATCTTATCGAGTTCTTCCGCCGTTTTCCGGATTCGCAGCGTCGAAAAAAGACCTGCAGCGCCGACAAGGCGGACGTCCGGGATATTCTTTGAAAGCAAAGACGACTCGTGGAACCGGAAATGAAGCGGTTCGACGCCGATCGTTTTCCCCGTTAATCCGAGCCGCTTTCCCGCTTCGGCGAACGCTTCGCTCCAAAGCGCCGGATTATCGCGGTACGGAAACGCCTCAATATCCGGAAACGCTTCCCGAACCGACGCGATCTCAAACGCGGCCGCAATTATAGCGGCGGTTCCGTCCGCACGGATGATCAGAACCGTCGGCCGTTCGCTCAGATGTTTTTTTAGTCCCGTCGCCCAAATAAAATTCGGCGAGGGAATCAGCGCGGCCGCGTCCAAACCGGACGCCGCGACCTGTTCCGCGATTCGATTCATGCGATCGTTCGTCATTATCCAACGGTTCCTTTCAATCTTCACACAATTCTATTGACAGCCAGCGGTTCCCTGCGGCCTCCGATTCGGTCAGCGTCAAGAGTTCCGCCGCGCGCCGAAAATATTGACAACTTTGAAAACGCAAATACGGATCGGATTTCAAAATCGCCAGATAACCGCGCGCGTCGTCCTCGCGCCCCAAATAAGCGAACGACTGAACGACGGGGAGCCACTCAACCGGATCTTCGGCATGATATCCGGCGTCAATCGCTTCATCGGCGATTGCGGCGACGTCCGCCCAGGCATGACGCTGCTGGGCGGCGCCCATGAGCGCGTAGCTGTAACACCATTCGCGCGCCGGTTCCGGTCCGAAGAAACGCGTATCCGGAACATGCGCCGCGCCTTCCAATACGATCCGATCCGGATCAGAAGCGAAACCGACTTCGTCAATACGCGAATAATCGAACGGAGAATAGATCGGATTCCGTCCGTCGACGACCTGCAAACAGCTTTTCTCAGTCGGTTTCGTCACCGCCAATACTTTGGAAAAATCTCGGATAAAGGAAATCTTTCGAACCGTCCGTTTTTGCAGCGCGCCCATGCGCGCGTTGCGGATCGAATCGTTATTCAACAGGTCGGAAAAAACTATCGGCGAACCCGCCCGGCGCCGGTAAATCAGGTGGAGCGGGGAAAAGTTTTCATAATCCTCTTCCGGAGAATATGCCGAATTATGCAAAAGAACGGTTGTTCCGTTACGGATATCGGGGGCGCGCCAGGAAAGCTGCCACCAGAAGTCAGTCTCAGCGCGCGTTTGCGCCGCGTAACGATGGATATTAACGCGCTGCGTCAGGACGGCGCCCAGGACGATCGCGCTCAACAGCGCGAACTTGACCATACGCCCTTCAATCAGCGCAATAAAGCCGATCAGAACGAGAACGGCGCTGAACGCGGCATGATATGTGAACCGATCCAAACTCGAGGAAAAGGTTATTTCGCGCGTCGCGACGATCAGCAGGAAAACCTCGACCGACGCGGAAAAGGCCCCGATCCAGATCCATTGCAGCTGCCAACGCGTTTTTTTCCGTTCGGGCCGCTCGGTCGGCCGCGCCGGGGATCCCGCGTTCCGCTCGCGCGTCATCCCTAAAAACGCGGCGCAGAAAATCCCCAGCGGCAGCAATCCCTCAGCGAAAGCGCGGAAAAAAACGCGCACGTTAATCCCGTTCAATCCGTTATATGGCGGCACGGTCCACGATCCCGCCAACAGTTTAAAAAGATTCAGCGTCAATTTCTGGAACCAGGTCGCGCCGACGTATTTCGGCGCGGCTTGAAACTGATCAAAAATCGCGCCCAAATCCGTTCCCGAACGCGTCGCCTCGAAGACGAACGAGCGCCAAACGAAGAACAGGACCGCGCCGCCCAGGTAAGGGAGAAAGCCGAAAATCGCGCGGCGGAACCCGGCGGAAAACGTCCGGTCCGTTCGATTCGCGCCGTACGCCCAAATCAGGCCAAAACGCAGCGCCTCCATCCCTAAATAATATTCCATCAGGAACATCGAGACGATCGACAGGACAGCGGCCGCGAGGATCATCACGACCCGAACCGTAATCCGCCCTATATCAAAAGCACGGATCGATAGAAAAATCGACGCCGAGAACGCCAGCATGGCGACTTGATGCGGCAGGTAGGAGATACCGTCAACCTGGCGCAAATAACCGGGGAAAACGATAAACAGCGCGCCGGCGGCGAACGCCGCGAACGGCGGGAAACGCCAGATCCGCGCGCAGCTCAACATGAAGAAAATCGCCGACAAAATCCGGCAGCCCAGATTCATCGCCAGATACGGCGTCGGATCCGGCCCGAAAACTTTATACGCGGCGGCTAACAGATATCCGTCCGCCGGACGGTCGCTGGCATAATGTTCGACGAGCATGTCCGCGCCGCGCGAATCGGCATTAAAAATATTATTCCAATCGTCGCGATAATACCCCAGTTCGTTCAAGTTCGGCAGGTAAAGCGACAAACCGATCAACGCAATTAAAATCGCGGAAAACCATCTCGATAAAAAAACGTTTCGTAACCTAACCGTCATCGCGCATCCAATCCGTTTCAATTCGAATTTCAACCAACTTCATTATAAATCAGTCGCGCTGAATCAGAGCGGAGGCCGCGCCGTTTTCCTGTCTGACCCTGCCCGACTCCATACGATATGAGATTCATCCCAATGTCGGCAGCCGTTCCGAACCGGGCGGCAGCGGTTGTTACAGAGTTAAAAATCGGCGCGGCAGCGGAGAAATTTTCGTATTTTCAATTTCAGAGGGAACGTCCGATACGGCGGCGGTTTGAACGATCTTCGCCGCGGTTTCATCAGGACAAGCCTTTCGTCAAGAGCGCCGTGATTTTCATCGCTTAAGGGCGCAGGCTTCGCAGCCGGCAACCGGAAAACCGGCCGCGGGATTTCTTACGGACTATCTATATTTTTTGTATCGTGATATTTCTCTCTGAAAAAACGCTCTTCGCAACGAATACAGCGTTTAACACCTTTGGGAAACCGGCATAGGGAACACATTGAATAAACGTCTCGATAATTTTTCCCGGGGATATCCCCACATTTAGAGATCCGTTTGAATTCACCTCCTGATTTCGGATTCGGTGTCAGAATTGTATCCGCGCTGACTGAAGGAAACCGGCGCCCCGCGAAAAGCGGCTAACGTTCGGCGCGCCATAAAGCCAACCCGAACGCCCGGTCGCGTTTAATTCGCCCGGAACAGCGCCCGATTTCCGAGGATTCCCCACGAATTCAGGAACGTCTGAATCGTCCGCGTATAGCGCTGCCCGCCGTCCTGAAGCGTTACCGTTCCCGCGTTCTCGTCATATCCGACCACGATGACCGTATGCTGGAACTTGGCGACCGTTGTCGGCCGGCCGTTCGACGGCGTATAAGAAACCGGCGCGCCGCCTTCGGTCGAACCGACGACCCACGCCATGACCGGATTTCCGGCGCCGATCTGCGCCTTGAGCTGATCCCAGGTGAAATTCGATACGCCGACCGCCGGAAAGCCGAACGCGGTTAATAATCCCGCGACCGGCTGCTCATAAACGCCGTACCCCTGCGGCGGCAAACCGCCGCGCGGATCCCAATAATTCCCGACGAAACCTTCGTTCGGGTCGTCCGATTTCGGAAGCGCGGTCAGAAACGTCATATGATCGATATGAATGCCGAAAAAAGCCGCCAGATCGACCGCCGAACGCGTTTCGCAATCCAGATTATACGATTGGGCGTAACCGACAAAACCTTCGATCGCCGCCGCCGGCACGAAGCCGCCCGTATCCAGATCAAAACGCCCAAACGGCGCGCCGCCCCAATCCGAATAAGCGCCCTGCCACGGCAGGTCCGCGTTCGGAACGGACGGTACCGGCTCGTTCCAAAGCCAAGTCTGATATTCGTTCACGTTAAAATCCGGGCTGTAAGTCGGATGAACCTCCGGGAGCTGACCGAATAATTCGATCGTTTCGTCGTTCCAGAACGACGTTCCGGGAAGTTTCCCGGCGTTTTCAAGGTCCTTTTTCGACGAGCGCCAATATGAGTCCGCGCCTTCGTTCCACCATGTATTTTCTCTGCCGGCCGGGGCCGGGGCGTTCCGGGACGGTTCGGCCGGTTTCTCGTTCGGATAGGGTAAAAGCGCCGTTCCGGCTTGATCCGCCGCCGGATAAGGCGCTAACGGGACGACCGTCGCTTTCGCTTCGAGCCCCGCCTCAGGTCCGTTCAGGATCCGAAGCGCCTGATAACCTAAAATTTTCCATGAAGTATCGAAATCTTTAAATGTCCGAAAATAATTTTCGCCGTTGTCCCAAACCGAAAATCCGCGGTCATTGAACCCGTCGACCGTGACGGTATTCATCTGTTCCGCGACGAAAACTTCGTTTCCGGCCTCGCTCCGATAAACGACGCGTTTTCCCGGCGCGGTATTGCCGACGACCCAGCAGATCACCGGATGACCGTCGGCGACCGCCGTCTTCAGCTCGTCTATCGTCCAGTCCGCGATCGATATCGCCGGGATCCCCGCCATCGTCAGCGTTTTCGCCAACGGATCCGGATAAACGCCGTAGGAATTCGGCGGCAGCGACGGCTTCCCGCGCGGATCGCCGACAAATCCCAGCGTCGGATCGTCGCTGACGGGAAGCAAGCTCATGATTTCCAACGCACTGAGTTCGAAGCCATAAAATCCCGCTAAATCAGAAGCCGACTGCGCCTCGCTGATCAGCGTCAGTTCCATCGGGCGGGACGTATACGAACGAATCCGATTCGGAATCGTTTCGTCCAGCGCGGCGCGAACCGGAACGGCGCCAACGAACAGCATCCATAAACACGTCAGAAAGATAATCGATCGCTTCATGATTCCCCTCAATTTAATTTTGCGCCTGCGGATTGACGTATATTTCAATATAAATATCGACGCCGAACCGTTGATTGCGATGGTCGAACGCCTGCCAGCCGCTGTAATACGCGCCGATATATTCCGGCGCGGTAAAGGTAATTTCGATAATTCCCTCTTCTCCCGGCTGAAGCTGAATCAGCTTATATCGATCTTCAGCTCCCATGCTGTCGCCGCTGATCCGCCGCAGCGAGTACCGCGAATTCCAATCGCAGTCGCCCGTATTCTGAACCTTCCACTTTTTAACAATTTCCGCGCCCGGTTGAACGACCATTCCGTCCGGGATCGTCACGTCTTCAATAAACATCAAATTATTCGTACAATTCGCGCGCGGATCCGGCGTCGGCTGAAATAAATCGGGCGTCGGCGTCCGGAACGCGGTCGCGACCAGCGTCGGCGGGATAAATAAAGCCGGCATCCCTTCGCGCATCGGCATTTTGCAGCCGCTTAAGCCAAGCGCCCCGATCCACAAGATGACCCATCGCAATATTTTATTTAGTCGCGTTCGCCTGCTCATCAAAATCTTATTATGCAACATTCATACCATGATTTTAGAATTTCCGATCCGCAAGACGAAGCCGCGGCGCCGCAATATTCCGTCAATCGGAGAGATTCCGCGCCCCAAGATGGTAGAATTATGTATAGAAGACAAATCAGCCCGAAATCATCCCGAATCAGGGAAATCAACGGACAAAACGATAGGAGAAATCAAGATGAAACGAACCCCGATGGTCGCCGGAAACTGGAAAATGAACATGACGGTCAAAAACGCGACGGCTTTAATTGAAGAACTTTTACCTGCCTTAAAAGCCCAGACCGCGGTCGAACGCGTCGTCTGCCCGCCGTTTACCGCTCTTAACGCGGTTTCGACCCTGCTCAAGGGCAGCGGCGTCGGCTGCGGCGCGCAGGATCTCTACTGGGAAGAAAAAGGCGCGTTTACCGGCGAAGTCGCCCCCAACATGGTCGCAGAACTCGGCGAATACGTCATCATCGGCCACAGCGAACGCCGCACCTATTTCGGCGAAACCGACGAAACCGTCAACAAGAAAACGCTCGCCGCGTTGGCGAACGGTTTGACGCCAATCGTTTGCGTCGGCGAAACGCTCGAAGAGAACCAATCCGGGAAAACCGCCGAAGTCGTCGCGCGCCAGGTTAAAGCGGGACTGAAAGGATTATCCGCCGCGGACGCCGCGAAAGTTATCGTCGCTTACGAACCCGTCTGGGCGATCGGAACCGGCCTCGCCGCGACCGGTCCGCAGGCGAATCAGGTGATCGCCGAAACCATCCGCAAACCGTACGCCGAAATGTACGGCGAAGACGCGGCTCAGGCGATCCGCGTCCTTTACGGCGGTTCGGTCAAGGGGAACAACGCGGCCGAATTCTTCGGGCAGCCGGATATCGACGGCGCGCTCGTCGGCGGCGCCAGCCTGAAAGCCGGCGATTTTATGGAAATCGTCAACGCCGCGGCGAAATAAAGCCGAAGGTCCGCGCGATAAATTCAGGACAGCTTCGAGACAAAGAAGATCGAAGCTGTTTTTCAATCTTTATCGGCACGCAATAAGATAAAATTGAAAGGCAGCGGCAGTATGACGTCCAACCTTGACTTCATCGTTTACATCTGCGATCAGATTTCCGGCGTCGGCAGCGTCCGCTACCGGAAAATGTTCGGGGATTACATGATCTACGTCGACGATAAACCGATCCTTCTCGTCTGCGACAACACCGTCTACGTGAAGATCCTTCCCTGCGTCGCAACGCTCCTGGCGGCGGCGGAGAAAGGATGCCCCTATCCCGGCGCAAAGGAACATTACATCCTCGACATCGACGACGGCGAATTGGCGAAAGCCGTGATCGAAACGCTGCTCCCCGTTACCGCGCTCCCGAAACCCAGGAAAAAGAAAGCGCCGAAAACGGAGACAGGCGATTAAGACGACGGCGCCGGATCCGTTCCGCGCCGACGTCAAACCCGGCTGACTTTGACCCAATCGACCGTCATGCGTGCGTCGTTGTTTTGGATTTTCGCAACCGTTTCGCTGGGAAGACCGAAATACGGGGCGCGCACGCCGTTGACTTTGAACGGATACGCCCCGCCGAGCGCGAAATTCAAAATCAGATATTTTTCGTTGTCGAACGCCCATCCGCCGAAAAATTCGATCATCGGATACGTAACGCGGTAAATCAGCCGCCCGTCCACCTTAAAAATCATCTCGCCGCTCGGCAGCCAGTCGACGGCGTAAACATGCCACCCGGCAATATCCTCGCCCGGTTGAAAATAATAATTATTCGCGAGTCCCGCATCGCCGGAATATCCCGGACCGTGAACCGCGGCGCTCACCCATTCCGGAGCGCCGACGTTCTCCATGATATCGATCTCGCCGCAGCCCGGCCATACCCCGAACCCTAACGCCCAAAAAGCCGGCCAAAGCCCGACGCCGGCGCTTAGCCGGATCCGCGCGGAGATACTGCCGTAAGTGAAGCCGACTTTTCCGCGCGTGTTGATCCGCCCGGAAACAAAATCGAAGCGGACGCCGTCGGCGGTCTCCGTTCCGGGGCGCCAACGCGGATGAAGGACGAGCGCGCCGTTCGCGCCCTGATCCGCGCCGGAAATCAGGTAAATCGTCTCTCTTGAATCGACGTACGCCTGCTGTTCCTGGTTATAGACCGGACCGGTCACCTCGACGTTCCAGCGCTTACGATCTAATTCTTTTCCGGTAAAATCGTCAAAGAAAATCACTTCGGACTTCCGATTCATTTTTCAACCTTTCGATAAACGCGAACGTAATCGATCAAATACTGTTTCGGGAAAGTTACGTCGAGACCGACCGGACCGGGAAGCTGGCCGCCGACCGCCAAGTTCAGCAGAATAAAAAAAGGACGATTAAAGACCCACTCCCGCTCACCGATATCCTCTTTCTGAAACGTATAATAATGTTCGCCGTCAAAGTACCAGTCGATCCGATCCGCCGTCCAATCGATCGCGTACGTATGAAATTCATCTGCGATATTGAGCTCGCGCCGGTTCCAGCGGCTGAACCCCAGAGGGCCGCTGTAACCCGGACCGTGCGCCGTACCCATGATAAGATCGGGTTCGTTTCCGATATACTCCATAATATCGATCTCGCCGCAATCCGGCCAGCCGATCCGATTAAAATCGGCTCCAAGCAGCCAAACCGCCGGCCATAAACCTTTTCCTTCCGGGACTTTTACCCGCGCCTCGATCCAACCGTAGCGAAACGCGCGCAGCCCTTCCGTTTTAAGCCGCGCCGACGTGTAATACGAACCGTCATACTTCTCCTGAAGCGCGCTGATAACCAACGTCCCGTCCAAAACGGCCGCGTTCTCCGAACGGTCGGTATAATACTGCGATTCGCCGTTCCCCCAGCCTCCCGCGCCCAGATCGAACGTCCAGTTCGCCGGATCGATCGCCGCGCCGTCAAACTCATCCTGCCAGATTAATTCGTAACCTTCTTTTTCCGCGCCGTTCGCGCCGGCGTCGGCCGCGCGAACGACCGAGACCAGAGCCGCGGCGGGAAGCGCCAGCTGCGAAAGCAGCAGGAAGACCGGAAAGAACCGGCTCAGACCTTTACCGAAAAAACGATCTTTCGACATCAATCCTCCGCGTTTATCCGAAATCAGAAACAGAACATTCAGCCCTTAACCGAACCGCTCGTCAGCCCGGACACGATGTATCGCTGCAAAAACAGGAACAAAATCATCATCGGAGCCGTCAACATCAATACGGCGGCCGCCAACGTCGGCCAGTTGCTCCCGTATACGCCCTGGAAAACGATCAGACCGCGCGTGATCGGATAATAATTTTTATTCGTCAGGTAGATCGTCGGAGCGATAATCTCGTTCCAAATTCCGATCGAATGCAAAACGACGACCGTCGCGATCGCGGGACGGATCAGCGGGAAAACGATCGACACAACGAAACGAAAATAGCCGCAGCCCTCTAACGCCGCCGCTTCGTCCAGCTCCCGCGGCAGCGTCTTAATAAAATTCACCAGGATCATGACCCCCATCGGGTTAACGAGAAAGAGAAGGATATATCCGATCGGATTGTTGTACAGTCCCAGATTGAGAATCAGCTGAAACTGAGGGATCAGCGAAGGCGGAAGGAAGAGCGCGACGACGTAGAGCGTCAGCAGCAGATTCGCGCACTTGACATAACCGCGCGCAATCGGGAACGTCACGAAAACGGAAGTTACAATATAGATCAGCGTCGCCGAAACGGCGTAAATCATCGTATTCAGCAAATATTTCGGGAAATTCGCCTTGACCCATGCGTCGGCGAAATTCTTGAAGTTCAATTCTTTCGCGAAAGCCGTCGCGTCGCGCATGAACGAAGGCATCGTCTTCAAAGACGTATTCAACAGCATTAAAATCGGGCCTAAGTACGCCGCCGCCAAAAGGATCAGGAAGATATAAGAGAAAACTTCCCCCCAATTCAGGCGCAGCCGTGTCGCGCCCGCAGTCTTTTTCATCCCAGGATCCTTTCTTCCCGCCGGCGGAGGAAACGCTGAACCGGCAGCCCGATCGCCAGAACCAGGAAAAACAGGACCATCGACGCGGCGGCGGCGTAGCCTTGCCGGAAACTGGTCGTAACGCTCCCCGAGGTTTGTCCGAAACCGGTTGCGTAAATCAGGTAACCTAAAACCTGCGTCCCGTTTCGATAGCCCAGTAAAATCATAAACAGCTGCCATGCCTGAAGCGAACCGATCAGATTCAGCGTCAAATTGGTGTTGACGCTCGGCGTGAGAAGCGGCCAGATCACGTTTCGGAACAGCTGCCAGCCACCCGCGCCGTCAATGACAGCCGCCTCGTACAATTCGGATGAGATCGTCTGCAGCCCGGCAAGAAAGATCATCATCGTGATCCCCATATTCGCCCAGATTTGAACGACGATGACCCAAGCGAACGCTTCCGCCGGCTGGCCGCCTAAAAATTCCGATCGGCCGCCGAACCATCGCAGCAGGTTCGCCATCGGACCTCCCAACGGATACAGGAAAAGCGTCCACATCAATCCCTGGATAACGACGCCGTAGATAACCGGCATAAAGTACAGCGTCCGGAAAAAATTCCGCCCGCGCAGCTTCTGATTTAAAATAACGGCCGCGGCCAAACCTAAAACGAATTGAATAACGGTTACGCAAAGACAAAAAATCAACGTCCGCCCCAACGCGTCCAGATTGTCCCGGGACGCCTGCCCCATGAACAAGAACTCGCGATAATTTTCAAGTCCGATCCAACGGATCGGCGCGCCTTGAATTCCGGTCGCGTCTGTCAGCGAATAAAGCGACGTCGCGATCGACGGACCAAGCGAAATCAGAAAATAAACGGCAACTCCCGGCAACAGCAAAAGATAAGGGATAAGCTTCGCGCCGCCTCTTCCGAAATAGTAATTCATCTCAGTCCCCCGTTCGATCGTTCGCTCCGAGCCGCTTACGCGGTCCCCGGCGCGGCTTCAGCGCTCGAGGGACCGCGTTTGTTTTTCAAGACGCTTCGCCTGCGCACGCAAAAGACGAAGCTATTTCAGCGCGTCAAGTCCCGACTGAAGATCCGCCTGCGCTTTGTCGGCTAACGTCTGCGCGTCGTCATAGGTACCGAACGGCTTGAAATAGGACGCCCAGGGATTGGCGAACTGCCCGGCCCCCTTGGGCGCGACCCAATATTGTTCGTAACCGACGCGGAAGTTTTCGAGATACGGCGCAACCTCGTTCCCGATCCGTGTATCCAGTTTCGCGGTCGGCTGAGTCGGGATGAAACCGACCGCCGTAACGAATTCCTGATAATTGTCCGGATCGGAAAACTCGCTCAAGTATGCAATCGCGGCGTCGCGATTCGGCGTTTTCGCCGCAATCGACCAACCCTGGTCATACTTTCCAAACAAGTATTGATTGTCGGCGGAATCATCCGAACCCGGGAAAGGAATATAACCCCAATCCAGTTCCGGGGCGATTTCTTCGATCGCCGCCGCGTACCAGGTCCCTCCGGGGAACATCGCGACCGCGCCCGACGCGAAGCGGCCCGGCGCGGCGTCACCGGCGACGCCGCTGGCTCCGGCCTCCATCATGTCCTGGGCGTAGATTTTCATCTTTTCCCACATCTCCAGCGATTTTTCATCGTTCCATTTCAAGCTTCCCGTCCATAACCCTTCTACAAGCGCCGCCTGGTCCGGATAAACCGACCCGATCAGGCCGTAAGCGCCGACAAAAATCGGCCAGCCGTCTTTTCCGCCGGCGGTCATGCAGGGGATCCCATCCTCAGCAAACGCCTTGCAGGCGTCGACCAGTTCGCTCCAGGTCGTCGGCGCAGAAAGTCCTTTTTCCGCGAACATCTCCTTGTTGTAATAGATACCGCTATACGAAACGCGGCCGAGATTCACCTCATACACTTTCCCGTCAAAAGACCCCGCGTCGGCAACCGTCGCGGCGTCATAGTTCTGAACGAACGGCAAATCGCTCAGATCCATCAGCAGACCGGCCTCGATCAGCTGCTGCCAATTCGGCGCGTCGACGTTCTTCATGTACGGTTGGACGCCGTTCGCGAAACCGAAAACGTCGATCACGTCGATATCGTTCGCAGTCAGGCGCGTCTGCGTAACCGTACTCAGGTCGTTCGCGTTAACGACCGCCATATCGATCTTAATATCCGGGTATTTTTCCTCGAACTTGGCGTTAAACGCCTCCATGAACGCGACCATCGGCGGATTCTGATGAATTAATACGCTAAGCGTCGTTTTCTGAGCGGCGGGAGCCGCCGAAACGGAATTCAGCGACAGACAAATAAGCAGAACAGCAAATAACAGCGACAGCAACTTTTTCATCTCAACTCCTTTTCACAATCGTTTGCCGCGAAATTCACTCTTTTCCAATTTCGCACTGCCTTTAAATTAATTATATAAAACCGAACCGGCGTTGAATAGGACAAAAGCGAGATGGACATGGACAAAAGATAGATCTTCGGCTCCGCGCCGCGGACTTATTCGGTTCTTTCCGCGATTACTTCCGATTACGGCGGTAAGTTTCGGGAGAGACCCCGACGATCTGACGAAAGATCCGGCTGAAATAGCCGCCGTCATAGAAGCCGACTTCAAGCCCGATATCCAGCACAGTTCGTTCCGTATCCCGAAGAAGGCGCTGCGCCTGATGGACGCGGTAGCGGTGAAGATACTTGATCGGCGTCGTTCCCAATTCCTTTCGGAAGCAGAAAGTCAAATAATCCTCGGATATTGAAACGTAACGCGCGATATCGCGGCGCGTAAGACTCTCCTGATAACGCTCGTGCATGAACGCCATCGCCCGGCGCACCATACGTTGAGAATCTTCGCTCAAGCGCGACGTCCGCTCCAACGCTGCGCTGATCCGCGCGATCGTCTCGTCGAGGCTGAACAGCCCTTTTTCAAGAATCGTTGAAACGCCATGATTCAATTTCGCCATATCTTCATGCGTCAGGACTTTTCCGGTCACGACAATAACCGGAATATTGCGCGTCCGCTCCTGCCGCTGCATCCATTGCAGAACCTGGAATCCGTCGAGTTCAGGCATCTGCAAATCCAGCAGCAACAAATCGATCTCGGGTTCCGTTTCCAACACGGTCAGCGCATCACGGCCGTTCAAGACGCGCAGAACGCGGTTATGCTTCGACTGTTTCTGAAGAACGCGCGCGTAAAGATCGAGCGTATTCGGATCGTCGTCGGCGATCAGGATCGTCCGTCCTCTCCCTTTTTCACCGTCAGCCGGAAGTCTTTTTTGAAGCGTATCGGTAAGCCGTTCGATTTCAATCGGCTTGGTCATATAATCAAGTTCAACAAACCTGCCGGCGTCGTTCGAATAACGGTAGAAAAGAACGGAAGTATTCCTTCCGAGCGGATTTTCCTTAATCGCTTTTAATACGTCCCAGAAGGATCCCGATTTCGGCTCCGTATCAACGAGAACGACGTCCGGGATGGGATCCGGGATATTCGGGCGATCCGATCCGGCTGAAAACGGCGGCGAAACCGTAACCCGGTAACCGCGCCTGACGAGCTGATCCACGAGCGGATCGCCGTCGGACGCCCGATCCGTTAACAAGGCGATCGAACGGACCGGATCGGTCAATTCGTAAATACGCGATTCGTTCGCGTCCCGATCCGAAATCGTCGGGAGCGTAAAGTAAAAGGTCGACCCCATACCCGGAACGCCCTTAGAGCGGACGCCGATCTGACCGCCATGAAGATCGACCAGCCGTTTACAAATCGCCAGCCCCAAACCCAACCCGCCGTAACCCAATGAAACGCTGCTATCCGAGCGGCGGAATTCTTCAAAAATCACCTGCTGGTCCGCGATCGGGATTCCTAATCCTGTATCGCTGACCGAGATTGTTGCTTCCGTCCCACGTTCCTCGACCTGCAGCCGAATCTCCCCGCACTCCGTAAACTTGATCGCGTTATTAATCAGGTTCAGTACAATTTGGCGCAGCCGCATCGGATCGCCCCATACGCGCGGGCCCTCGAACGGCAGTTCCGCGCGCCATTTCAACCCCTTGCCCGCGGCTAATTTCGCGCCGCTGTCGGCAATCATCCGCAGCGTCCGCGCCAAATCGACCGAAGTCAAATTCAACCGCAGCTCGCCCGCATCGCTTGTCGCCAAATCCAGCACATCGCCGATCAACCCGCCCAAATGCTGAGCGTAGGCGTGAATATGTTCAAGATCCTTCATAACGGGATCGGCGCTCGGATCGCGCCGGACCGGATCCGATTTCAGGAGCAGCTCGCTCAACCCGACAATCAAGTTCAAAGGCGTCCGCAGCTCATGCCCGACGAGCGATAAAAAGCGGTTCTTCATTTGGTGCGCTTCTTCCGCCAGTCTCCGTCCATCCGTCGCCTCTTTATACAGGCCGGCCATTTTCAACGCTCCGCCGATCTGCTGAACCACGGCGCCGTAAAGATCCAAACGCCCGCTGTCAAAAACGACCGCGCCGGATAAACCCGCGTTGCCGGGAAACGGAATAACGACCCACCGAAACGATCGGCCGCCGGGAATCAGTCTTGGCGGCGGGAAAATACGCGTATCGAAATGAATCGTTTTCCGATCCGGATGAAAAACGTCGATAACGCTGCTTCGGACAGGTTCGATACCGTCGCCCGCTTCATAACGAACGATCAGCGCATCGGAAATCCCGATCAGCTTGAGATGCGTCGATAAAACGGAATAAATCTGATCCTCGGTCAGCGCGGAAAATAAGGCCGCCGAAAGCAAACTGAGGCGGTTCGAATCCGTACGCGCCGCGGAAACGAACCGATAAAACTGACGCCGGGTCATCGCGGCGGTCGGCTCCTGTGGAGAATCCGCCCCGTTGTCATGCATGGGATCCTGTATCGCGCTTCGCGCCTCGGCGAACTCGTCACAGCCGCACGATTCGCGGAGAACCAATCGCGTCGGAACGCGGATAATCGGCGACAACGACTCGCCGGAACCCAGATGACGGACCATTTCTTCAAGCGCGCGCTGCCCCATATCAAAAAGCGGAATCTCGACGGTCGTCAGCGGCGGCGCGTTTGCCGCCCCTTCCAGCCGATTATCAAAACCGATCACGGCGACGTCGCGCGGCGTTTCCCGTCCGGCTTCCTTTAAAGCCTGGATCGCGCCGATCGCCATCTCGTCATTACTTGCAATGACAGCCGTGAATCCGGCTTGACTGGATAAAATACGCTTCATCGCCTTATAACCGCCGCGATAAACGTGCCCGCCGTACGCGATAAGCCGGTCGTCGCTGTCAAAACCATAATTCTGAACCGTCTCCCGATAAGCCGCCAGCCGCTCGCCGGTATCGCCGGCTAAATCATCTTGACTGCCGGCGATAAACGCAATCCGGCGATGACCGTGGCGGACAAGATGATCGAACGCTAATTTAACTCCGCCGATATTGTCGGCCGCAATCGTAGCCCCCTCCTCGCCGGAGCCGATAAACAGAACCGGATGCCCTTTCTCACGCAGCCGGCGGATATAATTCGAACGGCCGGAGGAATGAAGCGGGGTAAACACGATCAATCCGTCGGTATTCCGCTCCCCAATCGGAGCAAAATCGCAGTCAGGCGCAAACTGCGGCCAGGCGGGATGATTCGGGTTTTCGAAACCGGAATCCGCCCCCATCCCGCAGCCGAAAAGAACGCTGCAATCCAGCTCTTCAGCCGCTTGATTGATCCCCTGATAAATCGGGAGCAAATAATTTAAATTCGTTGAAATATTATAAAACTGCCATCCGGCAAGCACGCCGATCACCGGTCTGCGCTGAAACCGGTCCGACTTTTTCGCTGAATGATAACGACGGATAGAATTTGCCAACCGCTCCTCCGATCGATTGCGCTATAAAAACTATTATCTCATAAAATTCGATCGTCCGAACGGACGGGAGGTCAAGCAATTCTCGTCAACGCAGCCCCGATATCCTCGGCCAGGCAGATCGGCCGGTTCGCGATCCCGTCAGGGCAGAATACCTCCCCATAATTCAGACAGGCATAGATCGGTTTCTCATTTCGGACCGTCATCCGCCTAAACGGGTACTTAATAACGGCCGACGTATTCGTTCCGGCGCCTAACTCCAGGGACAGGATCGGCTCCGCGCGCCGAGACTCAAGAAAAGCGGAATACCAGGCGCGATCGGTCCGGGCGGGCGGACGTTAACCAGCGTCCGAAACAGCCGCCGTTTCGCTTCGGGATCGCCGGACGTTCCAAGCCCGCGATATCGCTCCGATTCGCCGATAAGCGTCTCGCGTCAATCTCTCTTCCATCATGCAGCCTCTTTCCATTCCGTTCACGGAATCATTATACAATGACGAAAACGGACGGTTTCCCGGAGAGAAACGAAAAAACCGCCCTTCGCGCGAAAGGCGGCTTTTCGAATCGTCAATTCGTCCGTCAGTTGAGACGACGACGATTATTCTTCTTCCTGAATCGACGCCGTAATCACCATCGCGACCGGAGCGAACGTTTCGTCGGTTATCGGGGAAATCGCGAATTCCAAAACGTATCCTTTCTCAGTTATCAGCGAAACGCAGGCGACGTCTTCATTGTCCGGATTCGTATATGTCACGACCGGCAGTCCGTTAATCAGCCCTTCCTCCGCGTCTTTCACGCCCAAGTCCTTCAGCGCGGCGACATATTCCGATAATTCCTTAAAATCCGTTTCGATGTACTGGACGCCGAATTGAGCCGATTCGTCTTCCGTCGCGAAATAAGCGATATATCCTTCCTCGCGCATTTCGTCGTCCAGCTCGACTTCCAAGAAAACTTCCGGAACGAAAAATTTCAGCGCGACCTCGTCTAAAACGTAGAACTCGCCTTCCCAACCCTCTTCTTTGACGACCGTCTCAACATCAGCCCAATTCAACTCGACGACCGCCGTTTCGGCGCTCTGCGCCAGAACCGTCGACGAACCGACCAACAAACTCAAAACCAACAAAACAACCATCATTTTTTTCATACAAAACAATCCTCTTTCGAAGTAATAAATTACGCCTATTATATGACTTCGAAAGAAAATCAAATTAAAAACCTGCGCGAACGACGGAAAAATTGCGCGAATCAAAAAAAGAAGCGGACCGCCGGTCAAGCGCGGTCCGGCGCGGCGCCCGGAAGATTGAAAAGAATAAAGACCGAGAACGTCTCCCCGTTCGCTTCGACCGTCATCGTTCCGCCCAGACGTTCGACCGTCGATTCGACCGAGATCAGCCCGATCCCGGATTCCCCGCCGTCCGGCCGCGGGGAGATATTCGCCTCGGGAACCGCGCCGTTTACCGGATTTGAAACCGATAACCCGATCATTCCGTCCCCAATCGGCCCCGCCGAAACTTGAATCGAGCGCCGGTCCGGCGGAAGTTTCGCGACGGCGTTCATCGCGTTTTCAATCAGGTTTCCGAAAATAATACAAAAATCGATCTCGCTGAACGGAAGACCGGCCGGCAAGTCGAGCCGCCAGAGAATTTCCGCCGCTTGACGCCGCGCTTCGTGATGATAATAAGAAGCCAGCGCGTCGACGGCCGGATTGGAACAGCGTTTCAACGGATCGGCGGCGACGCTCCCGACGTAATCTCCCAAGTACCGTTTCAGTTCGTCGAACCGATCCGCCGCGCAAAGCTCCGCAATCAGGCGGAGATGCTGACGGAAATCGTGGCGCTGTTTCCGGCTCTCGCGCATCGTTTCCTGAAGCTGACGATAACGCTGTTCCTCAATTCGAAGCATACGGTTTTCCTGTTCAAGGCGGATTTCGCGCCCCATCTGGGCGACAATCAGCCAGAAAAACTGGTAAAAAGCGTAAATCAGGAGCAACAGCACCGTCCAGGTCAGCAGGCTGAGCGGTCGAATCCGTCCGACCATCACGTTCGATAAGTTCCGCGGGACGCACCAGAAAAAATACGCCGTCGCCGTCAACGGCAGGAGAAAAAACCAACGCCAAAGCGCGTCCAGATAAATCGATCTGAACAGTTCGGGGAGTTTTCGACGAAGAATCCCGCCGAACAGGATCAGCTCCAATCCGGATAACCACAGACAGAAGAGACTTGAGCGAACCTGAAACGGGGCCGTCGGATCGGAAAGCTCCCGCGCGGCAAAAAGATAATTCGCCATCAGCGTCGCCCACGCCAACAGCATCGTCCCGGTAAAAAATACGAACAGCAGTTTCCGCTTCGGAAGATCGACCGCGAAACAATATGCCGGCAAAACGAACAGCGAAAACGGAATCAGCACAGAATTCGTCGGGAAACGCAGCCGCGCCGAAAGCGCGGCGCCGAAAAAAATCAGCGTCAAAAGAAAGCCGGCGATCAGGACGCCGCCGCGGCGTTTATCAAATCGAAATCGGTCCCAAACCGGGATCAGGCAGATCGCCGCGCCGGGAAGGATCATCGCGTACTCAAGCGCGTACCGCAGGAAAAGCGAATCGCCGCTCACGGGCGCCCCGATCCGCCCATGCGCCGCTGGATTTGGAATTGCGTCAAGGTTCTGACCAGCGCCGAACGGTCGCGGACGCGAATCGGAAAAACCGTTTCCGACTGCATGACGACGCTGCCTTTCTGAACCTGATAAACGAGATTCATATTAATCAGAACGCCGCGGTTAATTAATAAGAAACAGGAAAACGCCGCCAGCTGCTCCGACGCTTCCGAAAAAGAAGCGTTGCTGATGACGTGCGTCCCGTCTTTCAGCTGGAAATCGACCGCATGCCCGCAGGCGATCGCCGATTCGATCCGGTCGGCCCGAATTTGAATCGTCCCGTGCGGAACGCGGATTTCCGCCGTATCCGATTTCGCCTCGAGAACACGGAACGCGTCGGATAAAACCTGATCGAGCCGCGGCCGCGCGTAGGGTTTAACCAGGTAATCGAACGGATGAAACGGATAAGCGTCGAGCGCGAACTCCCGAGCCGTCGTCACGAAAATAATCAGGCAATCGGACAAACCGCGGCGCAGCCGCGCCGCCGTTTCAATCCCGCTCAGTTCAGCCATACAAATATCCAGGAAAACGATCGCGGTCCGGCCCGATAGTCCGCCGTCATGAAGAAAACTCATGCCGTCCGAAAACTCGCGGCAGCTTACCTCGGACGCCCGTCCGGTTCTGAAAAGCCATGAACGAATATCGGATATCAGACGATACCGATCCGCCGCTAAATCGTCGACAACCGCGATTTCAACCGCCATACGATAAACCCTCCCGCGCTGTTATCTATCATACGGTCGTAACCCGGTCTTGTAAAGGTTTTCCGCCGTATGCGCGCTGAATCCGATCCGATCCGAGAGAAAAGTGTTCGTTTCAGCTGCGCTTTCGCGCATTTTCGTTTACGGAATAATCAATCCGCGCGTTTTCGGCGATTCGACTTTATAATCAAATAAGAAGGGAGAGGTGGAAAATCCTTATTCCCAACATACATCCGTATAAAACCCGCGTTTTACCGCGCCCTTATTTCCGGAGCGTTGAACGCGGAAACAGCACAATATTTTCTACCCGGATTTTATTAAAGAAGAAGGAGGGTTTTATCGCCGCCAAACTCTTGCTTATTTCGTTCGACGCCGTAGGATCCGACGCCTTGGATGAAATGATGACGCGACCCGTTTTTCGCCGCTTCGTCGAAAATGGAAGCCTGTTTCGAGACGTTCTAAGCTCGTTCGTAACCAATACCTACCCGATTCACGCGTCGATCGCGACCGGGAAACCGCCGCGCGGGCATGGGATCATCTCGAATAATCGGATTGATCCGGAAAATCCCCGTCCGCGCTGGCGTTACGACAGCCGCGAACTCCGCGCCAAAACCATCTGGCAGGCAGCCAAAGAAAAAGGACTGCGGACCGCGGCGGTACTCTGGCCGGTCACCGCGTTCGCAAAAGATATCGCTTATAACGTTCCCGAATCCGCCGCCGGAATGGGAGAAAATCAGGTCCTGTTGAATTTACGCGCCGGATCGAAATGGACCCAGTTAAAAGCGTTTTTTCGCCATGGAAAAATCCTCAACGGCATAAAACAGCCCAATCTGGATATTTTTTCGACGCGGACGATGCTGGATATTATTCGCGAAAACCGCCCTGACCTGATGCTCCTGCATCTGACCGGATACGATTCCGCCTGCCATGAATACGGGCTCGGATCGGATGAAGCTTCCGCCGCGTTGGACGAGCTGGACCGCCATCTCGATTCGCTCCTGAACGCGATCGATCCTGATACGACCGTCGTCGTCTTCTCGGATCATTCGCAGCTGCCGGTCAGCCGCTGTTTCGATCCGAATACGATCCTTTCGGAATTAGGTTTCGCCGAGCGGGGCGCGGACGGGACGCTCCGAAACGCGCGCGCTTTCTTTTTGAACGCCGACGGGAACGCCGTTTTTTTCAACCGCTCGCTGAATTCAGCCGAAATTTCCGAAGTCGAAGCGCGGCTTCGGAACGAAAACGTCGTCGGACGGAACTTAACCGGCGACGAACTCGAAAGCGCCGGGTTCGTCCCGGAACGAATCGAAACGCTCGTTGAAGCCGAATCGATCCGGGCTCGGGTCGCTTTCGGGATCGCCGCGAAAAAAGGCGTTTATTTTTCGACGAACCAGACCCATAAAGCTACGCACGGATACCCGCTTACGTACGACCGGTATCGCGTTTTTTACGCAATCTCCAAGAAGAACTACCCGATCCGGCCGCGCGACATTTTAGATGTGACCAAAATCGCCTGCCGCGAACTCGGTTTAGAGCTCTGACAAAATCGATGGATCCCCAACAAAATTGAAAGGACCCTCCCAATGAAATTCACGAAAGAAGAAATCAGTTTTATCCTCTACGATAATGCGAATTCCGTGTACGCGACGATCATGAGCGCGGTTATTTTTCCGATCTATTTCTCGAACGTCGCGAAAAACGCCGGCGAATCCGGCGATTACTGGTGGGGGATCGGAACCGCGGTCGCGACCTTTGTCCTCGCGATCTTAGCCCCGATCGTCGGAAGAATCGCCGATTTTCAAGGCTGGAAACGGCGCGTTTTCGGTTTCTTCGTCGCCTTGGGGCTGTTGTCAACCTTATACTGCGCGATTACGGACGATTGGCGCGGAATGCTCGTCGGCTACAGCCTTTCGTATCTCGGTTTCCTCGGCTCCTGCCTAATTAACGACAGCTATCTCGTCGACGTCACGACGCCGGAACGGATGGACAGCGTATCGAGCATGGCCTACGGGATCGGGTATATCGGCGGGTCAACGATCCCGTTTTTAGCTTCAATCGCGCTCGTCATGTTCGGCGAAAAGATCGGAATTGACGGAACGATGGCGGTAAAGCTGTCATTGATTATCTGCGTGCTGTGGTGGGGTTTATTCTCGATCCCAATGTTCAGGAATGTCCGGCAAAAATATGGGGTCGAAATTCCGAAAGAAGATTTTATCCGGAAAACGTTCGCCGAACTCTTCGCTACAGCGCGTCATATCTTCCGGTTCAAACCGATGTTTTTCTTCATGATCGCGTATTTCCTGTACATCGACGGTGTCAATACCGTGATCAATATGTCAACCAGCTACGGCGCAACGCTCGGACTCGACAGTACCGGAATGATCATCGCGCTGCTCTTAACGCAAATCGTCGCCTTTCCCTGCGCGATCCTTTTCGGGAAAATCAGCGGGAAGATCGGATCGCTGAAAATGATCCTGATCGCGATCTGCGTCTATCTCGTCATCTGTACGCTCGGATTTATCATGGGCTACGGACTCGAAGAAAAATTCCTGACAATCCGGCAGGCGACGACGCTGTTTTTTATTCTGGCCATCCTCGTCGGCACGGTTCAAGGGGGAATTCAGGCAATCTCGCGTTCCTATTTCGGGAAGATGGTCCCGCCCGCAAATGCGGGAGAATACTTTGGATTCTTCGATATTTTCGGAAAATTCGCCGCCTTTATGGGCCCGCTCCTGTACGCCGCGACGAAAGCGATAACGGGACGGAGCTCTTACTCGATCTTCTCGATTATTATGCTGTTTTTAGCGGCGTTGATCGTGATGTTCGCCGGACGTTCATACCTGAAGAACGTCCCGGAGCGGATCCGGAGCGGGGAGTAAAAGAATTAAAAAAAGAGAACTGAGACCGATCGAAAAGGTCTCAGTTCATGGAAAATATCAATACTAAAGGCTAATGCTGCTGGTCAAAACGATAAATCGTCTCCAAAACGACCTTTATTTCATTATCCCAGCCCTTGATCAACCCTTCATTCGCCTTTTCGTAGACGACGTCGGCCGTCATCAGATTTCCGGATACGGCGGAGATCATCGCGCCGCGTTTTTTCCGTTTCGCGCAAACGGTATAGATCGCCGAGCTCTCCATTTCGACATTCAAACAACCCAAAGCGGCCAATTTCTCAATCCATTCCGGCGATTCGCCGTAAAACGCATCGTCGGTAGCATTGATTCCGTAATAACTCTTGAATCCCAATTGCGGCTCCAATTCGCGCGCAGTATCGATCAACACGCGCGTCAGATCAAAGTCCGGGATCGCAGGGAAACAATCGGGCACATAAAATCGGGACGTTCCCTCGTTTTTCATTGAGCCGGTAGAAACGATTAGATCGCCGATTTTCAGGTGAGGCTGGAGCGCGCCGGTAGAGCCGATCCGAATAAAACACTCCGCCCCGACATTAATTAATTCTTCGACAGCGATCGCAGTAGACGGGCAGCCCATTCCGGTCGAAGTTACCGACACCATAACGCCTTTATAAAAGCCGGTAAACGTACGATGCTCGCGATTGTTTGCGACCAGGCGAGCGTCATCGAGATACTTGGAGACCCGATCGCTGCGAGCCGGATCTCCCGGCAGCAGTACATATTTACCGACTTCGCCGGGCGATACATGAATATGATATTGCTTTTTCCCTAACGTTTTTTCGCCTTTATCCAAAATTGACATAACTTTTCCTCCCGAATTTATCAATGAATATATCCAACTTAAGAATGTTTTCGCTGGAGCGAGTGAGCGCGGTGAATCGAATAAATCGTCAAGCCCAAAATTGTCGCAGCGTACGGCATCATCTGCACAAATTCCGCCGGAATCCGCAGAACTTGAAGGATATTCGACAATCCGTCGAAAAACGCGAATACGAGCGCCGAGACGAAAACGCCGATCGGGTTCGCCCGGCCCATCGCGCAGGCGGCGAGCGAAATAAACCCCCGTCCGGCCGTCATATCGCGGGCGAAAATCGGAAGATACGCCATAGATAAGTACATCCCGCCTAATCCGGCTAACGCGCCGCAGATAGAAATCGCAATAAAGCGGATTCTGACGACGGGAATTCCGACGCTCTCCGCAGCGTGCGGATTCTCGCCGACAGCGCGGATTCGCAGTCCCAACGGCGTTTTGAACAATAAAAACATCACGACAAACAACAAAACGATCGCCAAATATGTCAGCAGGTTATGCCCTGACAAAATTTCTCCCAGAATAGGAATATCCTTCAAAATCGGGATATTGACTTCCGGATAAGAATAACTCTTGATCGACGCGCTCGTTCCCTTTTCACCCGTGACCATTTGCAGCACGAATACGGTTAGCCCGGCCGCCAACGTATTGATCGCCGTGCCGCAAAGAACATTATTCGCCTTTAATACAAGATGAAAGAAAGCGAAGAGCAGACTGACGACCAGAGCTGACGCAATTCCGAGCAGGAAACCCGGGAGCAGCCCTTTTCCGAAATACGAACCCAAAACGCCGAACAAAGCCGCAATCAGCATCGTGCCTTCCAACCCGAGGTTAACGACGCCGGACCGTTCGCAGACGACAGCGCCTAATGCGACCAAAATAATCGGCGTTGCGACTCTGATCCACATGAAAAAGAAATCAACGCTGAAAATATAACTGAAAATTGCCGGCATGTTAAACTCCTTTTTCCTGCTTCAATTTGATTTCGGGCGATTTCAGCGAATCTTCAAGTTTCGCAGCCGAGACAATCAGGCGCTGGCGGAACCCGCCTAACAGCGCTTCGGCGGCGATCAACAGCATCATCACGCCTTGAATAATATCGACCACTTCGCGGCTGACGTCGCTGCTCCGGGCCATGATATCCGCGCCGACATTCATATAACCGATAAACAGCGCGGCAATCGGGACCAGAAGCGGATTCCGTTTGGCCAGAAGCGCGACGACAATCCCGGTCCAGCCGTATCCGGGAGAAGACGTCCATTTAAAGCGCGTATACATCCCGAGCAGTTCGGACGCGCCGCCGATCCCCGCGATAAAACCGGCGATAATTTGCGCGAAGAGCATCGTTTTCGCAGCGTTAATACCGGAATAACGCGCAAACGTCTGATTGTCCCCGACAACGCGGATTGAATAGCCCAACGCCGTCCGATAAAGGAACAGGTAAAGAACGATACAGGCAGCCAACGCGATCAGGATTCCGACATGAATACGCGTTCCGGGAAAGATTACCGGCAATTTCGCGGTCGGCTCAAGAAGCAAGGACGCTAAACTCGAACTCGAAATTTCGCGGAAATGATAATTCACGAGATAGATCGATAAAAATTGAATCACGTAATTCAGCATAATCGAAGTAACGACTTCGCTGACGGACCATTTCATTCTCAACAGTGCCGGAATGAGCGCGGCGACAGCGCCGCAGAAGCCGCCGAACAAAATTGCGCCGAATGGATGCAGCGGAAACGGAAGGCGCCACGCAATCGCCGCGATCATCGCGCCGGTGATCCCGATAAAAAAAGCGCCTTCGGATATCATGCTGAAAAGACCGGAGCGGAAAATAATAATGACCGCCAGCGCGGTAAACATCAATGGCGCCCCGGCCTCGACAATATTCCCGATACGGCGGATAGAAGTAAACGGCCCGATAAAGAAACTGTAAATCGCTACGAACGGTTCCTGACTCGCCAGGAAAACGATTAAAAAGACGAGCGCCAACGTAATACTGATAATGATGCCAACGCGGGCTAAATCAACTAAAAGATTAATCCTTTTCTCATTCATGAACCGCTCTCCGTATCTCCGCGTCGGATTGTTTTTCAACGCCCAGCATGTACCGGCCCAATTCTTCTTCCGTTACGGAAGAGGCGTCCGGGAAATATGCCGTAATTTCGCCCTCGTAAAGCACGATTAAAGAATCGGATAAACCGAGGATCTCTCCCAGGTCGGAAGAAATCAAAAAGACCGTCTTTCCCTGATTCCGCATCCCGACTAATTCCTGACGGATGAATTCCGTCGCGCCGACGTCGACGCCGCGCGTCGGCTGGTTCGCGATAATCACGTCCGGATCGGACGACAGCTCCCGAGCAAGAACGACTTTTTGAATATTGCCGCCGGAAAGGCTGTTGATATGAACCTGAGCCGACTTGCAGGAAACGCGGAAGCGATTGACCATTTCCAATCCGTAGGCTGCGATTTTCGAAAGATTCAAAAAACCGAAACGATTAAAATCCTTTCGGAAAATTTTGTCGGCGATGACGTTATTTTCGATCGAGAGCCGCGGCGCGATCCCGGTTTTCATTCGGTCTTCAGGAATATGCGACAATTTATGCTCCCGAATTTCGCGAACGCTCTTTCCGGAAATATTCAGACCGTTGATTTCAATCGAGCCGGATTGATAACCGCCCAGCCCGGTTATCGCGTCCGTCAACTGAGATTGACCGTTCCCTTCGACGCCGGCGACGCCAAATATTTCGCCGCGCCGCGCCGTAAACGAAACGTTTTTCACTTTCGGTTTCCCGGAATCGTCTAAAATCGTCAAGCCGCGGACTCGGATCGCCGCCGCGCCGGGATTCGCCGCTTCCTTCTCGACTTTGAGTTTTACCGCGCGCCCAACCATCAAACGGGAAATTTCCTCTTCGGAAACTGAAGAGACGTCAAAAACGCCCATCGTTTGCCCATGGCGAATAATCGTAATCCGATCGCAGAGTTCTTTGACTTCGTTCAGTTTATGAGAAATAAAAATAATCGTATACCCGGCGGATCGGAGCAGCTTCAACTCATAGAACAACTCTTTCGTCTCCTGCGGCGTTAAAACTGCCGTCGGTTCGTCGAGGATCAGGATCCGAACGCCGCGCAGCAGCGTTTTTAATATTTCGACCTTTTGTTTTTGGCCGACGGTCAGGTCCTGGATTTTCGCGTCCGGGTCTACGATCAGGTGATATTTCTTCGAAATTTCGCTGACTTGATCCCGCGCCTTACGCTCGTCAATTCGCAAACCTTTAACCGGCTCGATCCCTAAAATCAAATTCTCCGTAACCGTTAACGAAGGAACCAGCATGAAATGCTGATGAACGAGGCCGATCCCGAGCCGGATCGCGTCGGACGGATTTTGAATATTAACCTTATCGCCGTCGATAAAAATTTCGCCTGCGGTCGGTTTTTCCTCGCCGAACAATATTTTCATCAGCGTCGTCTTTCCGGCGCCGTTTTCGCCCGAAAGCGCATGAATTTCTCCGACATTCACACTGAAATTAATGTCTTTGTTGGCGATAACCCCGTTCGGATAAACTTTCGTTATTCCTTCTAACCGTAAGGCTTCCTGTGTTTCTGTCATGATTCCACCTGTAAGCTTTCGAAGCGTACGAACTGAATATACTTCCGGATAGAAAGCGGCCGAGATCAGCCGCTTTCTATCCGTCGGGAAAATTTTACGGTTTCATTTCATCACGCAATTGCGCGATTTCTTCCGTCGACATCGTGAACGAGGTGCCGACGACAATTTCGCCGTTGATGACTTTTTCTGAAATGGAATCGAGCTGGGCGCGGATATCTTCGGGGACAACGGCGACAAAGTTATCGTTTTCCGCCAGACCGACCGCTCCGCTCTTCAATCCGAGCGTATAATTCTGATCCGCCGTCATCGAGCCGTCCGCGAACCCGGAAACGGCCGTAAACAGGGAATCGCCGACTTTCTTCAACGCGGACGAAATAATGACCGAAGCCGTTTTCGGATCCGACTCGTTAACCTGGGCCCAGATATCCTGATCGCAGCCGATCAGATACTTATTCGAATCCGCCGCGGCGGTAACGGCGCCGAGAATACTCTGCGACGCGGGAGCGAAGACAATCTGCGCGCCCTGGTTATAGAGCTGTTTCGTCATTTCAAGCGCCTTAGGAACGTCCTCGAACGAACCGACGTAAGAGGTCATCAGTTTAATTTCCGGATCGATATATTTAATCCCTTCGATATATCCGACGAGGAAATCATTGATATTCGGCGAATCCATCGAACCGACAAAACCTAAAATCCGCTTTTCAGGATCAATTTTTTCATCGCCGGAATCGAGCATCAGCGCGGCCAGCGCGCCCGCCATAAAGGAACCTTCATTCGACAAATAGTTGACGCCCATCATGTTGTTGGTTGAAACGACGTCATAATCGACTTTGCCGTCAAAGAAAATATAGTTCTTATCAGGGAACTGGACGGCGATTTCCTGGGCTAATTCTTTTACCGACCAGGTTCCGGAAATAATCATGTCCCAATCCTGCTCGGAAACGTCGATAAAGTTTCCTTCATAACTGGTTTCATCGCGTCCCATTTCGATAATCTTAATCTCCGCGCCGAGTTCATCGCGCATCTGATACATCCCTGACGCGGCGGAATCGTAGAAACCTTTATCGCCCAGACTTCCGTTTACCAGGTAAACGACTTTAAGCGGGGCTGCCTCCTGCGCTGATACGGCGAAAACCGCGCCTAAAACAGCCGCAAAAGTCAACAAAACAACTGCGATAACGACCTTTTTTTTCATTTCGAATTCTCCTTATCGGAATAGAAATATTAAACGGGATCAGATCCCGCTTCTTACCGTTCCGGATCGCCTTTCGCCTTCCGGCTCAGCGGAAAGCGGTAGCAATCGCTCCTTAAATAATAGTTGCAAAGCCCAACCGGCGCGCAATTCGGATCAAACAGGAATTCCTGCACATTCAGAACGACTTTTTCGCGCAGCACAGGGATACGACGATCTTTTTCGTCTCCAACGGACAGTACCTGAATCGACGTTTCGGTCATACGGATATATTTATATATGCCGTCTAATAAGAACGACAATGTTTCATCCTTGCTGCGCGGCCCGGGCAATCGCGATGCCAGGAAACTGTCCGGAATAATCAGCACGCAGTTCCCAACCAGCTCGCGCTCGCTAAAAAACGACAAATAAAAAACCGTAATTTTCGTGCCGATCGTAAGATTCAGCTTTCCGGACAAAAATTCTCCGCTCAGCTCGGGCTCAATCTCCAAGCCGACGTCCGTAATCGGGCGCGTACAATTTTCGTAGCCGAGATTATGGCACCACTGGATCAATTTCTGATCGGAAAAAGCGGAAAATGAAACGATCGTCCCTTTCCCTTGCCGTTTGATCAGGAAGCCGTCTTCTTCAAGATGACGAAACGCGCGGCGAATCGTCGCGCGGCTTGTGTTGAAATATGCCGCGAAGACGTTTTCGCCCGGCAAAGTTTCTCCGTCCGTCAGCGCTTTTTCGGTAATCATCTTCGAAAAAAGATCGCAAATCCGAACATAATTCGACACGTCCGAATCTCCGCTCAAATCGAGTTTCGGGAACCGATAAATTTGGACGCGCTTCTGAGACGGCTGAACTTCGCTCATGTCCGTTATCTCTTCGCTTCGCGATCCATGCGAATCATCATCCGCATAGCCTCGATCCCGGTCTCGATCGCCAAATGTTCATACCCGTGCGGGTAATCCTTGACGTCGCCCGAATAACTGGCGTCGTTCGTCGCGCTGACGAGAACCGCGCCCGTCCGAATCCCGAGACTTGCGCCGACGATAAATAAAGAGGCGCATTCCATACTGGTGGCGACCGCGCCTCCGGCTCGGTACGCCGTCCATTTTTGAATCAATTCCGGCGCGACCGGCTTCGATTCGGGGCGCGTCTGCGTAAAAAATCCGGCCTTGGTAATCGTCACGCCGACTTGATAAGCGTAATCTAATTTGACCGCCGCCGCTTCTATAATCCGCGTCGTCTCGAAATCCGGGACGGCCGGGAATTCCAGCGGCAAATAGTGAAGACCGGTACCTTCCATCCGAACCGCTCCGTTCGGAATGATTAAGTCGCCCTTATGGAAATTCGGGGAAACCGAAGCGCAGGTTCCGATACGAATCATCGTGTCGGCGCCGCATTGGTACAGTTCTTCGATCGCGATTGCCGTTGACGGACCGCCGATACCGGTCGAAGTAACCGAAACCGGAACGCCTTCCAGAGACCCCGTAAACGTCAAAAATTCTCGATTGTAGGCGACTTTTACCGGATTGTCCAAATACTTTGAAATTTTCTCCGAACGTTCCGGACTCCCGGGCAGGAAAACGTATTTGCCGACTTCGCCTTTTCGGATCCCAAGATGCATCATTTTTATCGCTTCCATGATTTTTCCCTCCTGCGTCAGGCCTTTTCGGCGATTTCTTTGTCTTTACGGATAACGGAACGCATCGCTTCAATTCCGGTTTCAATCGCACGACGTTCCCAATCGCGCGGATAGTCGTTGTCGTCGTTCGAATATTGGTTATAGTTCGTCGCGCAAATCAGGACCGCAGCCGTACGGATTTTAAGACTTGCCCCGCAGAGAAACAGCGGAGCGCATTCCATACAGGTACTGGTCGCCCCGCCTTTTTCGTAGGCTTCCCACTTATATTTCAGCTCGCGATAAACCGGTTTCGTCTCCGGCGAAACTTCCGTATAAAAAGAATCTTTCGTAATCGTTACGCCGACGTTATAGGAAAAACCTAACCGCTTCGCCGCGTCGGCCAATTCCTTGACCAACCCGAAATCCGGAATCGCAGGGAACTCCATCGGCAAGTAATGATCCCCGGTTCCTTCCATTCGGATAGCGCCGTTGGGGATGATCACATCTCCGATACCGACCTTAGGCGACGTCGACGCCGAGGAGCCGACGCGGATCATCGTATGCACCCCGCATTCATAAAGCTCTTCAGCGGCGATTACGGCGGAAGGCCCGCCGATACCGGTCGAAGTAACCGTAACCGGAACGCCGTGTAACGTCCCCGTATACGTTAGGAATTCGCGATGATGGGCTATTTTTTGCGGATTGTCAAAATATTCCGCGATTAAAGCCGCCCGTTCGACGCTTCCGGGCAGGAATGCGTAGCGCCCGACTTCGTCTTGATTAACCGCAACATGTAATGTTCTCTGAACAGTCATTTCTCGGTTCCTCCGTTCATTCGTTAAACCCGTTTACATTGTATTGAGTGTACCAACTTGGCCGCCAAGTTGAATAGTGATAAAAAGCACATTATTCGGATAAGTATCTTCCGCAATTTCAATAAAACCGTTTTACTCGGTATATCTAAAATATCGTCAGCTCCCAACAAATACGCCTTAATAAGCCATACGGAATATTCCGGTTCAAGCGGCTGCGAAATGAATTAGAATAAAATCATCTTAGGAGATTTTATGAGTACCGATTTCGTTCACCTTCACGTCCATACTGAATACTCGCTTTTGGACGGATTTTCCAAAATTAACAAACTGATGGACCGCGTCAAAGAGATGAACATGCCCGGCGTCGCCATCACCGATCACGGCACCATGTTCGGCGTCGTCGAATTTTACAAAGCCGCCAAGGCAAAGGGCATTAAGCCGATTATCGGCATCGAAGCCTACATGGCGAAAAAGAAACTCACCGAAAAGACCGCGAACGACAAAGGCTCGACGCACCTTCTTTTACTCGCCGAAACGCAACAGGGCTACCAGAACCTGCTCCAGATCGCGTCGATCGCGCAGCTCGACGGCTTTTACTATCATCCGCGCATCGACCACGAAACGCTCGAAAAATATTCCGAGGGCCTGATCTGCACTTCCGGCTGCATGGCGGCGGAAATTCCGCGCGCGATCGAACGCGGCGACATCGCCGACGCGCGGAAAAAAATCGAGTGGTACCTCGAACGTTTCGGACGCGACCGTTTTTTTATCGAACTCCAGGATCATGACATCGCGGATATCAAAAAGCTGAATAAGACGCTTTTTCAGTTAGGCAAAGAATACGGACTGCGTTACGTCGCGACAAACGATACGCACTACGTCGACCCTGAAGACTGGAAATATCAGGATGTCATGCTCGCGATCCAGACCGGCGCCAATCTAACCGACGAGAACCGGTTCCGCATGTCGGACCGGTCGTATTACCTGCGCTCGCCCGAAGAGATGGAGAAGCTGTTCGGAAGCGTCCCGGACGCGCTGAAAAACACGCTCGAAATCGCCGAACGCTGCAACGTTTCGCTCGACACCGATACGCACCACCTGCCGATTTTCCCGGTTCCGGTCGGACAAACCGACCAATCCGAGCTGCGGCGGCTATGCGAAGAAGGGCTGACCGAACGCTACGGGAAACGCGCGAACGACCCGGTCGTCCGGGAACGGATCGAAAAAGAGCTGAGAATTATTCACCAGATGGGCTTCAATTCATATTTCCTGATCGTCCACGACCTGATCCGTTTCGCGCGCGAACAGAATATCTGGTACAACGTTCGCGGATCCGGCGCCGGATCGATCGTCGCCTACACGCTGAAAATTACGCCGATCGACCCGATCGATTTCGGGCTGATTTTCGAAAGGTTCCTGAATCCGGAACGAATTTCGATGCCCGATATTGACCTCGACATTCAGGACGATAAACGCTTCATGATGCTGCAGTATTGCTCCGACAAGTACGGCGCCGATCACGTCTCGCAGATCATCACATTCAACACGCTCGGCGCGAAAGGCGCGATCCGCGACGTCGGCCGCGTATTAGGCATCCCGCTCCAGGAAGTCGATCAACTCTGCAAGCTGATCCCGACCGGAACCAAGATGCCCGGCAGCGGGGACGCGATTACGCTGCGCAACTGCCTGAACGAGATCGTCGAATTCCGTGAAGCGACGAACGCAGATCCGCGCTATCGCGAACTCGTCACGACCGCGTCCGAGATGGAGGGAATTACTCGAAACGTCGGGACTCACGCCGCCGGCGTTATTATTACGGATAAGCCGATTATCGAATACGCCCCGCTCCACCGTCCGACCTCCGGATCGGACGATAACCCGATCAAGTCGGTCGCCCAATTTGAGATGAACGTTGTGGACCAGATGGGACTGCTCAAGGTCGACTTTTTGGGACTGGCGACGCTGACGATTATGCAGCGCTGCTGCGCAATGATTAAAAAACGGCACGGCCGCGATCTGACGCTGACAAGCATTCCGAGCGACGATCCGGAAACCTATCAATACATATGCGAAGGACATACGGCGGGAATCTTCCAGCTGGAAAGTCCGGGCATGACGCGGAATATCGTCGAGATGAAACCGCGAAAGCTAAGCCATATTATCGCCATGGTCGCGCTCTACCGCCCCGGTCCGATGGACTTTATTCCGGAATATATCGCCTGTATGCATGGCGAACGCCAGCCGTCATACCTGCATGAAAAGATGATCCCGATTTTTGAAGAAACGTTCGGGATCCCCGTCTATCAGGAACAAATCATGTTCGCGGCGCAGGAACTCGGCGGCTACACGGCGGCGGAATCCGACATGCTCCGCAAGGTCATCTCCAAAAAGAAAAAAGCCGAAGTCGAAAAACATCGCGAAAAATTCGTCAACGGCTGCGTCGCAAACGGGATCGAACGTCATACCGCCGAAGATATCTTCCGAAACTGGGAACAATTCGCGAACTACGGGTTCAATAAGAGCCACGCCGCCGACTATGGGCTGCTGTCGATCCAGACCGCTTTCCTGAAAAAACACTACACGATCGAATACATGAGCGCTACGCTCGACGCCAATCACGGCGATTCCGCAAAAGTAGCCTTTTATATCAACGAGTGCCGCAATTTGGGGATCGACGTCCTCCCGCCCGAGATTAACGCCAGCGATTGGGAATTTACCGTCGAGGATACCGACGACGGGAAGAGCCGGATTCGATTCGGATTCGGCGCGGTTAAAAACGCCGGAAAAGCCGCGATTGAATTAATTGTCCAAGAGCGGAACGAAAACGGACCGTTTAAAGATCTCGACGATCTGGCGGAGCGCGTTGACTTGAAACTCGTCGGACGGCGCGCGCTGGAGAGCATGATCAAAGTCGGCGCGCTCGATATTTTCGCTGAACGCGGGAAACTCCTGAACGGGTTGGACCGGATAATCGCCGCCAGCGGAGCGAATCAGAAACAAAAAGAAACCGGGCAGTTCGATATGTTCGAGATGATGTCGATCGGTTCGGTCCATATCGAACTCGACGATTCCGCGCCGGTCGCGGCGAACGATAAACTGTTCTGGGAACGCGATCTCCTCGGCTTATTCGTATCCGACCATCCGCTCAAAGCGTACCAGGCCACGCTCCGCAAACGGAACGTCACGCCGATCCATCAGTTCGAGAAAGTCCCGAACCAGAGCCAAATCACCGTCGGCGGCATCGTTCAAAGCATCCGCATTCTGCTGACAAAAAAAGACATGAAGCCGATGGGGAATATCCGCCTCGAAGACGCGAACGGCGATGTCATTGACGTAACGTTTTATCCGACCGTTTGGGACCGCGTTTTGGATATCGTCAAAACGGACGCGCTGCTGATCGTTACCGGACGTTTGGACAAAACGCGTTTAACGCCTCAGATTACCGCCAATAACGCTGAAAAGCTCGATAAAACGGACGGCGAAAACGACGCCTTCGGGTTCGGCGATAATTTCAGCGCCGGCGATTTTGACGACGAACCGCTTTACGGACGAAGCTCGGCCGAATTTCTAAGCGAAGCGTCGCCGGGCTACGATATCCAATCAGGAATCGTCGAAGACGATCCGTTCCGTGACGACGAGTTCATTCCCGAAGCGCTATCCGCCCCGGCTTTTCAAACCTACGCGGAACCGGCCGCGCCGCTTATCCCGGAAAAAAAGCCCTACTCCGTAACCGACCGCGTTTCCGACACGATCATCGAAACTGCGAGCGAAGAAGAAGCGCCGGCGGAAGCGGGAACCCGAACGGCGGACGCCCAAGCGGAAACCGCGGCGCCGATCGCTTCGTCCCTGCCCGCCGGAACGGCCGGCGCGTCGGCTGACGGAAATGATCACGGGCAGGATCCGTTCGAAGGCGGGGACGTCCGGCCAAAAATTCATCCCGACGATTTCCATAAAGTCAAGCTCAGCGATATTGAACGCAATCCGATCGACCCGGACGATTTGGACGACGAAGACGACGATATTCCCGCCTTCGGAACGCCGATCAAGCGCAAACAACTGACGCTGACGATCGAAAATCTCCCGGATCAGAAATTCGAAACGCAGCAGCGCCGCCTGGCGCGGATCCACGGCATGATCAGCGCGCATCCGGGGAAAGACGCCTTCGCGTTCGTCATCCGCGAAAACGGAAAAAGTTACCTCGTCGAATATCCGAAAATCCGAATTCGAATCAACGATGAATTATTGCGCAAGCTGAAAAACGAATTGGGAGAAACGAACGTCGTCGTCGAAAACTGAAAAGGGACGAAAGCGGTCTGCTCCGCGTTTATTTTGTATGGTTCGAGCGCAAAAATGCCCAAATCATACCAACGATAGATTACAATATGGAGACAATAATTAGCGTTTTCAGCAAGAAAAAACGACGGGCAATCTTAAGCAGGTCCCAGCTTCAGAGGAGATAATCGATTATGGAAGAAAATACGAACACAGCACCGATCCGAACTATCGCGGTTTTAACCTCCGGCGGCGACGCGCCCGGAATGAACGCCGCGATCCGCGCCGTCGTACGCGCCGGAATCGCGAAAGGATTAAAAGTCTACGGTATTCAGGACGGCTATAAAGGGCTTATCAACGGCGATTTCGAACCGCTCGGGCGACGGGACGTTTCGGGTATCCTGAGCCGAGGCGGAACATTCCTGCGAACCGATCGATCCAAAGAGATGCGGACGCCGTATGGCCAGCGCGAAGCGCTGCGCCAGTTAAATAATCAGGGCGTCGACGGTCTGATCGCGATCGGAGGCGACGGAACGTTAGCCGGGGCGCTGACCTTAGCCCGGGAAGGGTTCCCCGTTGTCGGAATTCCCGGAACGATCGATAACGATGTCTTCGGAACGGATACCTGTATCGGGGTCGACACAGCGCTGAACACGATCATGGACGCAATCGATAAAATTCGCGACACCGCCGCATCTCACAGCCGCGCGTTCCTCGTCCAAACGATGGGGCGCGACTGCGGTTATCTCGCCGTCCAATCGGCGATGATTTCCGGCGCTGAAGTCGCGCTGATTCCCGAAAACCCGATCTCGGTCGAAGAAGTCGCCCAGATTATCGAAAATTCATACAAGCGCGGCAAGAAACACTGCATCGTCGTTATCGCCGAAGGGTATCCGATCCCGATGGCTCAGCTCGCCTCGCAGCTGGACAACATGGACTTAGGCTTTAAATGCCGCGAGACCAACCTCGCGTACGTTCAGCGCGGCGGTTCGCCTACCGCTTTCGACCGGATTATCGCTTCCCGCATGGGATATAAAGCGATCGAGTTCATCACAACCGGCAAGTACGGCGTCATGACCGCGATGTCGGAAAGGGCGATCATCCCCTTCCCAATCGAAGACGTCATTGGCAAACACCGCATCGTATCCCCTGAATATATCGATATATCGAATATCCTCTCGCGCTAAGACGTTTCCCGCAAGATTCAAGGAAACGCGCCGAATCTGCGGCCGGAAAAAATCATTCAGCTTGATATAAAAAACAACGGCAGAGATTTTTTTATCCCCGCCGTTGTTTATTTATCCAAAGAAAAATCGGTCATTTCCGCAGCCGGACTTCAATCAAAACTGACTTCTCCCGCCATCAGTTTGACCCGCTGCCAAGGGGACGCGTTCGTCACGTCCGCCAACAGCCCGCGCAGCTCGTAGACGCTGTCGCGGATTTCGGCGGCGCGTTCAAACTCAAGATTCTTCGCCGCTTCCTTCATCTCTTTTTCGAGCTGCGCCAACACATGTTTCAATTCATTCGCCGGCAGCGATTTCTTCGCCGCCCGGTAGTCGGCCTGATCCTCAGCGATCGCCACCGACGTCGTCAGCCGCTCGGACAAGTCGTAAATCCCTTTAATAATCGTCATCGGCTCGATCCCGTTGGCTCGATTATACGCGTCCTGCTTCTTCCGGCGGCGGGCCGTTTCCTCTAACGCGTAGCGCATCGAGTCGGTAACTTTATCGGCGTACATCAGGACTTTCCCTTCGGCGTTTCGGGCCGCCCGGCCGATCGTTTGGATCAGCGAAACGCCCGAACGCAGGAAACCTTCCTTATCGGCGTCCAAAATCGCCACCAGCGACACTTCCGGGAGATCCAACCCCTCGCGCAGCAGATTGATCCCGACGATCACGTCGTACGTCCCCAAACGCATATCGCGCAGGATCGAAATCCGCTCCAGCGTATCGACTTCCGAATGGAGATAGTTAACTTTGATTTCGTTATCCTTGAGATATTCGGTTAAATCCTCCGCCATGCGCTTCGTCAGCGTCGTCACTAAAACGCGCTGACGCTTATCCACGCGCAGCCGAATCTCATGGATCAAGTCGTCGATCTGCCCCTTGATCGGACGCACTTCGACAATCGGATCGAGCAGTCCGGTCGGACGGATAATCTGCTCGGCGGTCAGCTGCGCGCGCGCCGTTTCATACGGACCCGGCGTCGCGCTCGTATAAATCGTCATGCCCATTACGTCTTCAAATTCTGAAAACGTTAGCGGCCGGTTATCCAGCGCGCTCGGCAGCCGGAATCCGTAATCGCTGAGAACCTGCTTGCGCGCCCGGTCGCCGTTATACATGCCGCGAATCTGCGGGATTGTCATATGCGATTCGTCAATAAAGAGCAGGTAATTCGTCGGCAGATAATCCATCAGCGTCCAGGGATGCGATCCCGGCGCGCGCTGGTCCATATGCCGCGAGTAGTTTTCGATCCCGGCGCAATATCCGGTCGCGCGGATAAAAACCACATCAAAATTCGTCCGTTGTTCGATCCGCTGGGCCTCGAGGAACATATCGCGTTCCTTAAAATATTGAATCCGCTCCGCCAGCTCCGCCTCGATATCGGCGATCGCCCGCTTCATGCGCGATTCCTCCGTAATATAGTGCTTGGCCGGGAAGACTTGAATCTCGTCTTCGACGCGTAAAATTTCTCCCGTCAGCGGCTGAACCGCCGTAATCTTCTCGATCTCGTCGCCGAAAAACGAAATCCGATAAATCAGCGAATCTTCGTACGCCGGGAAAATATCGAGCGTATCGCCGCGGACGCGGAACGTTCCGGCATGAAAATCGGTATCGTTCCGTTCATAACGGTTTTCAATCAAGTTGCGCAAGAGCGCGTTGCGCCGCTGAAGCGTTCCGCTTTTAAGCGTGATAACCGCTTTTCCGTAAGCTTCCGGATCGCCCAAACCGTAAATACAGCTCACCGACGCGATAATAATCACGTCGGATCGGGACGCGAGCGCCGCCGTCGCGGCCAGCCGCAGCCGGTCGATTTCGTCGTTCGTATCGACTTCTTTTTCAATATATAAATCGCGGCGCGGGACGTAGGCTTCCGGTTGATAATAATCGTAGTAGGAAACGAAATATTCGACCGCGTTGTTCGGAAAAAATTCCTTAAATTCAGCGTACAGCTGAGCGGCTAAGGTCTTGTTGTGCGCCATGACGACGGCGGGGATCTGAAGTTCCTGAATAATATTCGCCATCGTGAACGTCTTCCCCGTTCCGGTCGCGCCCAACAGCACCTGATGACGGTTGCCGGCGCGAACGCCGTCGACGAGTTCGCGGATCGCCTGCGGCTGATCGCCCATCGGTTTATACGGCGCATTCAGTTCAAATCGTCTTTGCATATCGGTCTCCGAAATTAATTATAACGGATATCGAACAGACATTCAATAATTCGCCGTCAATTTCAGACTCGTTTCCGCATCGAGAAAGCCGGTTCGCATTCCTCTCGAACGTTTCCTTCATGATCGATATAACGCCATTTTCCGTCGTCGATCCGGTAACCTTCGAAACCGGCGTTCTTATAGAACGCCAAACCTTCCCGGTTCGACTGCGCGCAGTTTAGAATCAACAGCCGCAGCCCTTCTTTTTTAGCGAATAATTCTGCCATTTTCAGCAGCAAGGATCCCAAGCCGCGTTTCCGGAACGGTTCCTTAACGCGGAACGAGCTGATAAATAGATAACGCTCTTCCGGGCTGAATATTTCGTTCGGGGGCTTCTTAGTCAAAAAAATCTGAGCGACGATACCGTCTTCGGGCGATTCCGCGATCAGCGCCGTCGTAACGCCGAGACGTTGGTTCCGATAGACTTCCTGATAAACTTTCCGGTAGCGCGCGTATTCCCCTTCCCATTCAATCAAGGGAAGATCCGTTTCGCGCATCTTCCGAACGTTGACCCGATCCAGCCAGTCTTTCATTTCCGCCTCACCTCCGAACTGCGCCCTTTCAGCACGCGAGCCCGACGCATCTCCCGGATAAACCGATCTCTTAGCGCCGTTTCCGCTTCCGGACTCGATACCTCGTCGTCAATCCAAGCCGCGCGCAGCCGGTTCAGCAGCGCGCCCATCCACGCCCCCGATTCATATCCCAACGATCGCAGCAGCGTCCCATCCGTCACCGAACGCCGCTTCCGCCAATCGCTTAGATAAGCTCGGATAAATGCATGAATTTCGTCCGCGTCGCACATCGCGTCATAACAAAACAGCGAAATAATCGGAATCCGTTCAAGAAAGAAAACCGCGTCGCTCCGGCGCAGTTTCCGCCGACCCTCAAATTCGCTGAACAGCAGCGCCAACCCCTGCATCGCGCCGGAAACGCGCTGCGGTAGCTGGAACCGTTCGCAAAGCGCCTCGATCGTATCCTTCTTTTCGGTACCGAACCATCCGACCAGCGCGCCCCAACGCGACATAAATTCGGGGAGTTCCGCGTCCGCATCAAGCCAAAGCGCATCCGGGACCGCCGCCGTCAAACGCCGGTAATCTTCGCCGTTCTGATCTGTCCAACGCAATTCCGAATGAATACAGCGCAGCAGGTCCAGATTCTCCAGCCGAGCGAAACAGGCCGGGGGATCGTTTTCGTCAAATAAAAGCTGAAATTCATGACGAATCCGCTGCCCCGAAACCTGCCGCAGCAATTTTCCGCTCAGCAGCAGCCGTTCCAACGTATTGGTCTCGATCACGAAACCGAAACGCCGCTCAAAACGAACGGCCCGGATCATGCGCGTCGGATCGTCGGTAAACGAAAGCGAATGAAGCGTACGGATTTGACGCTGCGTCAAATCGTTCATCCCGCCCCAAAAATCAAGCAAATCGCCGAAAGCGTCGCCGTCCAACCGCAGCGCTAACGTATTCATCGTAAAATCGCGCCGGTGAAGATCGAGCTTGATCGAGCTGCGTTCGACCGTCGGAAGAGCCGTCGGATAGTCGTAAAATTCGGTCCGCGCCGAAATCAGGTCGAGCGAATCCGGCAATCCGTTCAACGATCCCGCTCGGGCAAAAATCCCGTCCGCTTCGAAGCCTTCGCCGCGAAGGATCCATTTCGCCGTACCGAACTGCGGATGCGAACGGATCAAACCGCCATACCGGCTGACGAGCCATTTTGCGACCTGGACCGCGTCGCCTTCGACAACAATATCAAAATCCTTGACCGGAAAATCTAATAATAAGTCGCGCACGAATCCGCCGACAACATAGACCGGCGAGCGAAACTGCCGAGCGATTCCGGAAACCGCCTCGATCAGCGCCAAAGCGCCGGGCGACAGCGCGGCGCGGAGTTTCGCGGCGAAATTGCGCCGTTCGCTCCGTTCGCCGCCCGCCAAAATCCGCAGCAAGTCCGTCCGCGTAACGATCCCGGTAACCGAGCCGTTTCGCGGATCGACGACCGGAATCTGGCCCCAGCCGGATAAATTCATAACTTCCTGAACGTAATCGACCGTATCGGCCGCGGTGACGCTGAACGCGCCGATATCCATAATCGACGAGATCGGCGCGTCTAATTCAAACTCGCGCGCGTGATCCAACTGACGGCGGTTCAGCAGTCCGATCAGCTTTCCGGAACCGTTTACAACCGGATAGCCTTCGTAAGTGTAACGCTGGACGATCGCTGACGTTTCCTGAACGGATAAATCGCCGTCCAACGTCAGCGGGTTCGTCGATTGAATCGACTCGACCGTTACCGGCGGCGAAACGTACGCCGGCAAAATCGAAACCAGCCGTTCGCGAACTTCCGTCATCATTTCATCCGTCAACGCTTCCGACTCCGACGCAATCAGTCCGGCCGCGGCGCGCGCGTGGCCGCCGCCATGAAAATTCTTCAAGACCTTTCCGACGTTAATTCGATCGTTTGTCGCGCGCCCAATGACGCGCAGCCCGGCTTTCGTCCGCAGCAGAATAAAAATCGCGTCCGGATTGGTCATGTCGCGCAGGTAATGCGCAACGGTCGAATACTCATCATGAATATCGCTCGCGTCGGCGGAAGCCAGGACGATCTCCTGACCCAGGACGCGCAGCGTCTCCATCGACGCCAGACAGCGATCCGCCAGAACGAGCTGCGCTTCGGTCAGCGGCTGATGAAGATAGCGCTGAAGAACGTTGACGTCCGCGCCCTGTTCGACGAGCCAAGTCGCGCTGCGCATGTCGTCGACCGTCGTCGAACCGTAAGTCAGATTGCCTGTATCCTCGTAAATTCCCAACAAAAGCAAATTCGCTGCTTCAGGTACGAGCCGGACGCCGCGCTTTCGCAGCTTCCGAATCAGGATACTCGTACAGGAACCCAACGCTTCAAAACGGCAGTCCCAATCCGGTGCGACTTTCGGACCGGGGAGATGATGATCGACGACGCTGATTTTTGTTTCCGGTCCGATAAATTCCTCGAAATAAAGCCGATGCGTATCGACAAGAAGGATATTCCGAGCCTTTTCCGCCGGGATATGCTTAACGTGATGAAAGGGGATTTCTGCGCGGTGTTCCTTTAGATATAAAGCCACGTTGCGATTGACATGGAGGGGGCGAACGGCCAAATATCCGGGATTCAGCAGCCACGCCGCCATCAGCGACGCCATCGCGTCGAAATCCGCGTGTTCATGAGTGAAAATCAGGTCCATCCGCTTTTCCTAATCGAACGCCGAATAATGGGTCAGATCGCCGGTCGTCAGCTCCAGGATACAGAAATTGCGCCGATCGCGGCGCGCGCCGCCGAGCGCGCCCGGGTTGACGACCCGCGTCCTGCCGATACGCTCGTCGCGAATGCGGTGCGTATGACCGTGAAATACGTAGTCGTACCGCTGCGATTGGATCAGCTGCGTCAGCGCCGAGAGCTGATGACCGTGAATCGCGGCGATCCGCTTTCCTTCGATCTCCGCGGTGTATAAATCGGAACTCCCTGAACCGGGACCGAACGACTGGATCGTCAGCCGCAGCCCGATCTCGTCGATATCGTTATTGCCGAAAACGTGATGGAGCGCGAATCCCTGAAAAAGTTCCGCCGTTTCGATCCGCGTCATGTCGCCGCAATGAATCAGCTCGCGAACGCCCTCTTCGCGCAGGATTTTCAATGCCTCCGTCGTCCGCGGAATATGATTATGCGTATCAGATAGGATTCCGATTTTCATGCCGAGTTCCGTCCGATTCCTGAGATAATAATTTATTCCTAAACGCAATGATAACATAGCCCAAAGACGGGGAACGAAAGATTTGAACCGAGACTGCGTTTCGATAAGATTCGGTCCGTATCGTTACAATTACGAAAATAAATTTTATTATGATAAAATCCGCTTTGAGGCATGCGCGGAAGACAACACAAAAAATGACCTCATAACGAGAAAAGAATCTTTTACATTGTAGCTCAAGAATTTTTACCGAACAAAAATTTGTTCGGGCAACCGCACTCGAAAGCAAAATATACAGGTTAGCTGAAACAGGAGGAACGATGATCATTCCCGTGAAAAAGGCTGAAGATTATCTGAATTGGGCGGAGAAGCTGAACCCCGGACCATGGGTTGACCATTCCAAAGTCGCGGCCCGCGCCGCCGCGATAATCGCCGACCGAGGCGGATTGGATCCGGATCGCGCTTACGCGCTGGGGCTGGTTCATGATCTCGGCAGATACAAAGGCGTCACGTCGATGATGCACGTCTATGACGGTTACAGCGTTTTGATCAAAGACGGCTATTCCGAAGCCGCGCAGATTTGCATCACGCACTCCTTTCCGACGCAAAATTTTGAAGAATACAGCGGACGGGACGACTGTACCGAGGAGATTCGAAAGGAAATCAAGACCATCTTAGCGAAAGCGGTATATACGGACTATGACCGCCTGATCCAGCTTTGCGATGCGCTGGCGCTGCCGGCCGGGGTTTGCCTGATGGAAAAGCGCCTCGTCGACGTTGCCCTCCGTCACGGCGCGAACGCGCTGATGATCGGGAAGTGGAAGAAGATGTTTTCGATCTTCGGGTATTTTCAGGAGAAAACGGGCGGGAATCTGTATGAGCTGTTCCCGGAGGCCGTCCGCAATACGTTTGCAGGCTGAAATGCCTCGCCAAACGTCCGATAATACCGCGGACTTGTTTTATCAACCGTGGGATCTTGACATAATCGTGTTTACTTCCGAAACCGGACTCAAAAAGACATGTCAGCGCAGAGCTTCCCATAGACAATACGGATTTAACACAAGGGCTGAACGTAAAGCAGCCTATAAGCAAATTAAAAACTATGCTTGGTAAAGTATGGGGTTAACAGGCATCCTCACGGTATGCCGCATAAGTAAAGAGAAAATACGGTTCAGAAGTCAGGAAGTACGACAATATATCCGGAAACGAGGATCAAAAAACGGACGCCCGAACGTCCGTCTTCAACAGCCTGAAAACAAATCGGAAATAAAAAACGCCGGGTCAGTCTATAAGCCGCATTCTGTTCAGAGGAGATCTCGAGTTCTCCCGCTGAGATGACCATCTCTCTGGGACGTACATTACTGCACGACTCTAGCAGCCTACCCGAAGCTTATATATGGGGATCGAGCAGATCCTCGCCTGTACGCGACAGTCTTCGCTTCTGCTTGGCCTTGCTCCAGATGGGGGTTGCCTGGCCGCGACGTTACCGTCTACGCCGGTAGTCTCTTACACTACCTTTTCACACTGACTCCGCTTACGCGGAGCGTTCTGTTTTCTGTGGCCCTGTTCCGGCAGGTTACCCCGCCCCGGACGTTATCCGGCATCCTGCTCTAAGGAGTGCGGACTTTCCTCGGTATGAAACCACGTCACACCGCGATCATCTGACCAACCCGACACCTATATTTTACCCGAAATCCGAAAACTTTTTTAAATTCATCGGATTAGAGAGAACGCCATGGAACGACGCAAAGCTGTAAAAAAAATGAATATGTTGAAACCGTTAAATCTTCCAGCCGGAAGGTCTTCAACATATCCGGACGGAACCCAAGAAGCGGGGAAGACTCGCCCGCCTGCCCCGCTTCTTTCTACTACAGAGAAAACCGATCGCGGGAGGCTCCTGTTTTCAGGAGCCCTGCCCGTGACCGGCAACGTCTAAAAGACCTTTTATGAAATACGAACCCGTATCACCAGTTTTCAATTTTATTTTGCGTCAAGTCGATCTCGCAAATCCGATCCGATCCGCTCATCAACGTCCAAATTACGTTGTTCGCCGGACTTTCAAAGAGATCGTCATAGCATTCATCGCAAATCACTGTGAACGTCGCCGAATTTCCGGGCGAAACCGAATCCGCTAAATCATAACGTTGACCAACTTTTATATAACCGTCCGTCCAAAACCGCGCGCTCGTAAAAACCAGATCGACGCTGTCTTTGGACCAGGGCGCGCTGCCCGTATTTTTAAGATTGATCGTCATCCGAATCGCGTCAATTCCGTCGGGCATTCGGACGTCGTTGAAAACCGTTGAAACATGTTCGCACCTGAACTGCAGCGGAACCGAAGGCGGAGGAGCGCCGCTGCCCTGAACGCGGATATCGACCCAGACGCCGTCGCGGCCGCCCGCGCCCATCCCGAACAGCTGACCCGACGGATTCCGCAGCAGCCAACTCCCGCGGTACGTCCCGTTCGTCATCGGCGCGCTCATCGGTACCGTAATATCGATCGTTTCGCCCGGGTTCACGTTCCGCGTCAACGAAACCCCTGCCGGCGCGTTCAATTGGTCCCCGCGCGCGAAGACGAACTGATACGCCGTCGACCAGACGCAGCTCCCCGTATTCAAAACGCGCCAGGTTTTCTGAAAACTCTGTCCCGGCGTCATGATCGTCCCGTCCGGTATCGTCACGTCCGCAACATAACGGAACGACTCGCACGGAACCGGCGTCGCGATCGGCCCCGGCGCCGTCGGAGGCGGCCCCCAAACCGACTTCGTCGGCAGCGCAGGCGCAGCGTTTCTCGTCGCCGCCATCATCTGCTGCAGCGATTCAACCGTCGCCGCCAACGCCGTCCCCACAACCGATTCCGGTTTCATCGTCGGCGTCGCCGTCGGCATAAACGCCTGAACCGTCCGATGAACCGCTGTCGCGATTTCGGCGTCCTCCCCCGATAGCGTCGCCGTCGGTTTCAGCGCTTCGATCGTCCCATATACCGCCGTTTCCAGATTCCCGATCCGCTCCGGCGTCGGCGTCCCGGTCAGGTAAGCTTCCAAAGTTTGATTCACCAAAATCGCGATTTTCAGCGCTTTTATTGAAACCGTCGGCGTCGGCGTGATCATCGCCTGAACCGTCTGATAGACGCTGGTCGCGACCTGATCGGACGGTCCGGTTTGAACCGCTCGCGCGGACGTCCGGCTCGCTGACCCGAACGTCGTTAATCCGACGATCAATATCCCTATAAAAAACCATATTTTCTTCATGTCCAATTCCTTTTTTAACCGATTCGCGCCATCTTTTTCAAGCGCGCTTCCTGTTTTACGCGTCTTTCGATGCGTAAACTCCAGCCTGCCGCAGCCGGAGGATAGCTCAAATCAAACCATCCGGCAATCCGCGTGAATACGATCGTTTCGCCCGGGTTGACGGTCCGCGTCAACGAAACCCCCGCCGGCGCGTTCAACCGGTCCCCGCGTCCGCAGCCAGCCTGCAGCACCGCGTCTATCGCCTCGCCTAGTAGGCGCTCGTAATATTCGCCAACCCGTTAAAGACGCAGATCGTTTCCGAATTATTCGTCAACCGCCATGTGGTTAGGAAATTCGCTTCCTTAAAATAATCCAAAGAGACCGGACTCACGTACTCGCCGATTTCGACGATTTCTCCCGGAACTACGCTCCGCGGCAGATCGCGAATTTCGCCGATATTTCCGAGAAAGAAATCCGCATCCGGACCATTCGCCGACTCAAAGATCAAGTCAACATCGGTCTTTGACCAAACTGCCGCCCCAGTATTCTTGAGATAAATCTTATAGACCGCGTCAATCTCAAAAGCCGAGTTATACCGCGTTTCAATATACTGGCAAGCAAATTCGCTGCCCGATACAGTAGGAGCGCCGCCGCCCTGAACGCGGATATCGACCCAGACGCCGTCGCGGCCGCCCGCGCCCATCCCGAACAGCTGACCCGACGGATTCCGCAGCAGCCAACTCCCGCGGTACGTCCCGTTCGTCATCGGCGCGCTCATCGGTACCGTAATATCGATCGTTTCGCCCGGGTTCACGTTCCGCGTCAACGAAACCCCTGCCGGCGCGTTCAATTGGTCCCCGCGCGCGAAGACGAACTGATACGCCGTCGACCAGACGCAGCTCCCCGTATTCAAAACGCGCCAGGTTTTCTGAAAACTCTGTCCCGGCGTCATGATCGTCCCGTCCGGTATCGTCACGTCCGCAACATAACGGAACGACTCGCACGGAACCGGCGTCGCGATCGGCCCCGGCGCCGTCGGAGGCGGCCCCCAAACCGACTTCGTCGGCAGCGCAGGCGCAGCGTTTCTCGTCGCCGCCATCATCTGCTGCAGCGATTCAACCGTCGCCGCCAACGCCGTCCCCACAACCGATTCCGGTTTCATCGTCGGCGTCGCCGTCGGCATAAACGCCTGAACCGTCCGATGAACCGCTGTCGCGATTTCGGCGTCCTCCCCCGATAGCGTCGCCGTCGGTTTCAGCGCTTCGATCGTCCCATATACCGCCGTTTCCAGATTCCCGATCCGCTCCGGCGTCGGCGTCCCGGTCAGGTAAGCTTCCAAAGTTTGATTCACCAAAATCGCGATTTTCAGCGCTTTTATTGAAACCGTCGGCGTCGGCGTGATCATCGCCTGAACCGTCTGATAGACGCTGGTCGCGACCTGATTCGGCATCGCCTGAACGGCCAGCGCCGGCGCCGCGCTAAAGCTGAAGATCAACGCGCAAAACAAAACAAACAAAACGGCGGCTGACAATAAACAAACTCTTTTCATCTTTTCTCTCCTTCCGGCAAAGCCCATCCGTACAGTTCCGTACGCTGTCGCCGAGATAAAACGTTTAAGACGGAACGCGAATCACGCCTTCATGACAGACGCAAGCGTTTACGGCGACAGCTCAACCCGATTACCCAAGCCGTCAAACGTACAAATCGTATCGGAACCGCTTACGATCGCCCATGTATCCGAACTTTGGCCATCATAAAAATAAGACGCGCAGCCGGAAGAACAGTTCAGTCCGATAAATTCGACCGATTGACCCGGCTGCACGTCGGTCGGCAAGGTATAGCGGCGATTCCTGCCGATAAAATTATCCAAATCGCCATAAAGATGAACCAGCTGGACGGCGGATTTTACCCAAGTCGTATGACCGGTATTTTGAACGCCGATCGAGAACCGAATCTCCCCCGACCCGCCGGCTAAAAAAGCGGTACGGAAATGTTTACAGCTGAGCGGAAGCGAACCGCCCGCGCCGACGCGGATATCGACCCAAACGCCGTTTTCCCAGCTTCGATCTAATCCGATCAGCCGGCCGCTCGGATTTTTCAACATCCAGTGACCGCGGTAAGTTCCTGAATTCACCGGCGCGGTCATATCGACGGAGATATCGACCGATTCGCCGGGATTCACTGGAACCGGCAGCGAAACCGATTCGGGCGCGCCGATACGGTCGCCCTTGGTAAAAACGAACTGATACGCCGTCGTCCAGGCGCAGGCGCCGCTATTTCTAATCCGCCAGGTTTTTCTGAAAGCTTCGCCGGGCTCCAGGACCGTCCCGTCGGGAACCGACATATCGGCAACGAACGTCATAACGTCGCAGGGCGACGGCGCGGCTGCATGCAAGCCCTGTTTTTCAGGCGCCGCGGTTGACGTCAAATTCCGGTCATACGCAGCGATCGTCCCGTTCATCGCCGTCGCAGTCAGCCATTCCGGACTGACCGCTTCGGTCGCCGCCGGTTTCAAAGCTTCAACCGTCTGGTACACCGCGGTAATTATTTCCCGGGATATGCGCTTATCCGTCCCGGTCGGATTCAGCGCCGTCAGCGTCCGCGCGACAAAGGTCGCGACCGGATCGGGCGGCTCCGTTTCCGCTCCGCCCGGAGCAAGCGCCGCTACCGTTTCCTGAACGCTCGTCCCAATCAAATCCGCCGAGATCGCAGACAACGCGTCGGTCGGGTTCGGATCGCTATTTGATAAATTTGGCGAGCCGAACGAACAGCCCGCCGCCGTCCATGAGAAAAAAAATAAAATTAAAATGAGATGGAACGGCGCTCTCTTTACCATCAGAACTTCCTCCTTAATTGCCCGATCGGCGAGCTGCCAGACCTTTAAAACAATTATAACCAATAAACAAAATTATCAGGTCTTACCAACCGCCCGGGTCCGCGAACGCGACAAAGCGGTCGGATAGCCCTGATTTGTCATCACATCCGCAATTTTCAAACGAAAAAGAGTATGATTTTTCAAAGTTATAGGAAAGTGAATTTTTCTTTTCCGAATTACGAAGGTCAGGGGTCATCGGGATAAAACCGGCCGGATCCGCCTGCTTCGTTTCGGGTTTTGAAGGAGTTACGTTTATTGTTAAAAATCGGATTGGACGTCGGCTCAACGACGCTTAAAAGTGTTGTCCTGGATACGAAAGGGCAAATCGTATATAAAAAATACGAACGCCATTTTTCTCAAATCGCGGACAAGGTTATCGGCATGCTGAGCGATATCGCGCGCTCATTCCCGAAAGAAAAATTCGCTCAGCTGAGTATTGCCGGATCGGCCGGCATGGGGTTCGCCGAACAGGTAAAAATCCCTTTCGTTCAGGAAGTTTTCGCGACGAAAGCCGCCGTCAGAGCCTTTCAGCCCGACGCGGAAATCGTGATCGAACTGGGCGGGGAAGACGCGAAAATCCTGTTCCTGAGCGGCGTCATGGAAGTGCGCATGAACGGCAGCTGCGCCGGCGGAACGGGCGCGTTTATCGACCAGATGGGAACGCTGATGGCGATGACCCCGGCTGAGATGAACGAAGCCGCCGCCAATCATCAAAAGATCTACACGATCGCCTCCCGCTGCGGCGTATTCGCCAAATCGGATATTCAGCCGCTTTTGAACCAGGGCGCGAATAAGGAAGATATCTGCGCCTCGATTTTCGCCGCCGTCGTCAACCAGACAATCGCCGGGCTGGCCCAAGGGCGCGAATTCGACGGGAACGTTCTTTATCTGGGCGGCCCGCTGACGTTTCTATCCGAATTGCGGAACGCGTTCGACGCCGCGCTGAAACGCGAAGGGGTTAACCCCGAAAATTCGCTTTATTACGTCGCGCTCGGCGCGGCGCTCGTTAATAACGACGACGCGCTCATCCTCGAAGACACGATCCGCAATATCCGGCTGTTAGGCGGGAACCGAGACTATATCAGCCTGCCGCCGCTCTTCCGAAATCGAGATGAATACCGCGCTTTCCGAAAACGGCACGATCAAAACGCCGAGCCGACGGACGCGCCGCTGACAGATTCGAAACGCGCCTATATCGGAATCGACGCCGGATCGACAACGCTGAAAGCCGTCGTTTTGAACGAAAACGAGGAAGTTTCTTTCGCGAAATACCTCCCGAACAGCGGGAATCCCGTTCCGCTCGTTAAAAACTTTCTTGAAGAAGCGTACGAAAAATTTCCGGGAATCCGAATCGTCGCTTCGGCGACGACCGGATACGGCGAAGAAATTATCAAGAACGCTTTCCATACCGATTACGGAATCGTCGAAACGATCGCCCATTTCACCGCCGCGAAAAAATATGATCCGGACGTCGACTTCATTATCGACATCGGCGGGCAGGACATCAAATGTTTCAAGATTCGCTGCGGCGCGATCGACAACATCTTCCTTAATGAAGCCTGCTCTTCCGGCTGCGGCTCATTCTTACAGACGTTCGCCGGCGCGCTCGGGAAATCGATCGAAGATTTCGCCGAATTGGGCCTGCTCGCCGACCAGCCGGTCGATCTCGGCTCGCGCTGTACGGTATTCATGAATTCATCGGTAAAACAGGCGCAAAAAGACGGCGCGACAATCGAAAATATTTCCGCCGGATTATCGATAAGCGTCGTTAAGAACGCTTTATATAAAGTTATCCGCGTCCGCGATACCGAATCTCTCGGCGACCATATCGTCGTTCAGGGCGGAACGTTCCTGAACGACGCCGTGCTGCGCGCCTTTGAACAGGAAATCCGGCGAAACGTCGTTCGTCCCGGGCTGTCCGGGCTGATGGGAGCGATGGGGGCGGCGCTGTACGCGAAAGAACGCGCGTCGGATGAAGGGCGGATCGAATCAACGATCATGAACCGCGACGGATTGGCGGACTTTACCCATTCCGTCCGCGCAACCGTCTGTAATATCTGTACCAATCGCTGCCGTCTGACGATCAATACCTTTGACGGCAACCGCCGCTTCATCGGCGGGAACCAGTGCGACCGCCCGGTACGGTCCAAATCCGACAAGCCGAAACACAATATTTATGAATTTAAGAAAACGCTGCTTCGCGAATACGGCGACGTTAACGGCGTCCGCCGCGAAACGATCGGGATCCCGCTTGTCCTGAATATGTATGAACTCCTCCCCTTCTGGCATTCGTTTTTCTCGACGCTCGGCTTTGGGATCAAGATTTCGCCGCCCTCGAACCGAACGCTCTACCTGAACGGACAACATTCCATCCCGTCCGATACCGCCTGTTATCCGGCAAAAATCGTTCACGGGCATATTGAAGCGCTTTTGGATAAAAAGGTCGACGCGATCTTCTATCCGTGCATGACGTACAACACGGACGAGCGTCTCAGCGATAATCACTATAACTGTCCGGTTGTCGCCTACTATCCGGAAGTCATCCGCAGCAACGTCAAACGGCTCGCCGAAACGAAATTCATCAACGATTACGTCGGGATTCACCGCCCGAAAGATTTCCCGAGGAAAATTCAGCCCATTCTGGAACGCGAATTCGGATCGGTCGCGCTGAAGGACGTCGAACGCGCCGCGAAAAACGCTTATGCCGAGCTGGCGGCGTACCTGAACGCCGTCAACGATAAAGGCGAGGCGCTCCTTGAGCTGGCGCGCGAAGAAAATCTACCCGCGATTATCCTGAGCGGACGGCCGTATCACCTTGACAACGAAATCAATCATGGGATCGACCGCTTCATCGCCGAAGAAGGCGCGGTCGTCTTGTCGGACGACTGCCTGATGCGCCGCTATGAAAAATTCCCGACCGCGGTTCTGAACCAGTGGACCTATCACGCGCGCCTCTACGCCGCGGCAAAATTTGCCGCCGACGCCGATGATCCGAATTTGAATCTGATCCAACTCGTGTCCTTTGGCTGCGGCGTCGACGCGATTACGACGGACGAAGTTCGCTCGATCCTGGAAGCCGGCGACAAAATCTATACGCAAATTAAAATCGACGAAATTACCAACCTCGGCGCCGTAAAGATCCGAATCCGCTCTTTATTCGCCGCCGCGCGGCAGAAAACCGGAGTTTATCATGTCTGAAAGAATGACAAAAAAAAGCGAACGAATCGAATTCACGAAGGAAATGAAAAAGGATTATACGATCCTGATCCCGAATATGCTCGATATTCATTTCCGTTTCCTCGTCAACGTATTCCGCCGCAACGGCTATAACGTCGAACTGCTGACCAACGCGGATCCCGACGTCTGCAGCCAGGGCATCAAATATGTTCATAACGATACTTGTTATCCGGCGCTGCTGACGATCGGTCAGATGATCAGCGCGCTGAAAAGCGGGAAATACGATTTGAATAAAGTCGCGCTCGTCATGTCGCAGACCGGCGGCGGCTGCCGCGCTTCGAATTATATCCACCTGCTGCGGAAAGCGCTCGTCAACGCCGGCATGGGGCACATTCCGGTCATATCGCTGAACCTGTCGGGGATGGAAAAAAATTCGGGCTTCAAACTGACGCTTCCGATGCTGCGCCAGGCGTTCGCCGCGCTGATCTTCGGCGACTGTCTGACACTGCTGAATAATCAGACCCGCCCTTACGAAGTAAATTACGGCGAGTCTGAAAATCTGGTCAACCATTGGGTAACGACGATCAGCGAGCTGTTCGAGAAAGGCGGCGCCGTCGATCGAAAATCGATCCGGACTCTGATGGCGCGTATTCTTGAATCTTTCGAGAATATCCAAATCGCCGAACGGAAAAAAGTCCGCGTCGGGATCGTCGGCGAAATCTACGTAAAATACTCGCCGCTGGCGAATAACAATCTCGAAAAATTCCTGTTCGATCAAGGCTGCGAAGTCAATGTCCCCGGGATTCTCTCCTTCCTGCTGTTCAAGGTTGATAATCGGCTGGAAGATATTGAGCTTTACGGCGGGAGCGGACTTAAAAAAATCGCCGTCAACGTCATGTTCAACTATCTGCGCCAATTTGAAGACGATCTCCTGAGCGTCCTTAGAACGTCGAAACGCTATATCCCCCCGGCCAGCTACGCGCATCTGAAAAAAATCGTCGCGCCCTATATCGGCCATGGCTGCAAGATGGGCGAAGGTTGGCTGCTGACGGCGGAGATGTTGGAATTGATCGAATCCGGATATGAAAATATCGTCTGCGCCCAGCCGTTCGGCTGCCTCCCGAATCATATTGTCGGGAAAGGCATGATCCGATCGATCCGCGAAAATTACCCGGAAGCGAATATCGTCGCAATCGACTACGACCCCGGCGCGACACGGGTCAATCAGGAAAACCGGATTAAGCTGATGCTCGCGATCGGACGCGAAAAACTCGAGGAACGGGACAGCGGCCTGAAGACGGAGAAGATCGACTACGCTTACTCGTTTTCGCCCGTAAAACGCGCCGCGTAGGCAAGCCGGATATAACGAGCGAAAGAAAAACGCGCCCATAGATCAAAAAAGACCTATGGTAAAATTAGCGTTTAAACCGGCAAACAAGACATAAACTTTTAAGATAAGGAGAGTACAGCGCAAAAATATATTTATTCGCTTTTTTTCAGCCGCATGCAGTTCGGCATGAAAAGGGATCAGAACCGGATCCGCTTTTGAATCCCTTCGGAACAGGAACGAAAATTCTTACGACAGAATGATCTTTGAATCAGGATCATACCAATAGGCTGACAAGCCTTTTCGCTTCATACATTTATATACAACCGAGTATCGGTGCAACACGAGTAATCGCCCGAAAATAAAAAAGGAGATCTTTTACGGGAGAAAGAATCGTAACGCTCTGTACGGCCCAATGGGCTGATTTACCGTTCGAGGAACTTTGTAAAACAGCCGCAGCCATGGGCTACGACGGGATCGAAATCGCGGCGTGGGGAAACAGCTTCGATATTGAAAAAGCTTATTCCGATCCTGCTTATATTCAATTTATTCAGAACACGTTAAAAAAATACAATTTGCAGTGCAAAGCGTTAGCCGCGCATATCATTGGACAATGCGTCGGCGACGCGCCCGATCCGCGTCTCGATAACTTCGCGCCGCCGAACCTCGCCGGCAACCCGGAGGCGATTCGAGCGTGGGGAACCGAAACGATGAAAAAGCTCGCTAAAATCGCCGCTGAATTAGGCGTTCATGTCGTCACGGGGTTCACCGGTTCGCCGATTTGGAAATATCTTTACTCATTCCCGCAAACAACCGAAGCCATGATCGAGGCCGGATTTGATGAAATCGTCGAACGCTGGGCTCCGATTTTAGAAGAGTTCCGGAAATACGGCGTTAAATTCGCGCTCGAAGTTCATCCCGGCGAAATCGCTTTCGATTATTACTCAACTGAAAAATTATTAGATAAATTCAAGGAATATCCGGAATTCGGGCTGAATTTCGATCCGAGCCATTTATTATGGCAAGGAATTCAACCGCATCTTTTCCTGCGGGACTTTATTAAACATGTATTTCATGTCCATATGAAAGACGTCGCGGTCACGCTGGACGGACGCACCGGACTCCTCGGGTCACATATCGATTTCGGCGATTCGCGCCGCGGCTGGAATTTCCGCTCGCTCGGCCACGGGGACGTTAATTTCGAAGAAATTATTCGCGTCCTAAACGAATTCGACTACGACGGACCGCTTTCGGTCGAATGGGAAGACAGCGGCATGGACCGGATCTTCGGGGCTACCGAAGCGGCGGCTTTTGTCAAGAAAATAAATTTCCGCAAATCGAACGTCAAATTCGACGAAGCGATTGCAAACTGATCCGGAGGAAACAGGATGAAAACCAGCTTAACTTACGGCATGATCGGAGGCCATAACCGCGCGTTTATCGGCGACGTTCACAGGAAAGCGATCGGATTCGACGGCCGCGCGACGCTTGCCGCCGGTTGTTTCTCAACCAATCCGGAATTGAACCGGGAAACCGGCGAAACCTGGCGGATCGACCCCGCGCGCGTATACCCCGACTTTAAAACGATGGCGAAAACGGAAGCCGCGCGCGCCGATAAAGTCGATTTCGTCGTTATTACGACGCCGAACAATACCCATTATGAAATCTCCAAAGCGTTCCTTGAAGCCGGCTTCAACGTCGTTTGCGAAAAACCGTTATGTTTCACGATCGAACAGGCGGAAGACCTGGTAAAAACGGCCGAAGATAAAAAACTTGTCTTCGGCGTCACCTACACTTATACGGGATACGCCATGGTCAAGGTCGCCCGCGAAATGATCGCGAACGGGAAAATCGGCCAAATTTTAACTATTAACGCGGAATACGCTCAGGACTGGCTGTTGGATCAAGTCGCGGAAAAAGCCAAAGAGGGCGGGAGCAACTTATCAGTATGGCGCATGGATCCGGCGGTTTCCGGGATATCGAACTGTACCGGCGATATCGGCTCGCATATGGAAAACATGGTTCATTATCTCACCGGGCTGAAAATCAAACGTCTGGCAGCGACGGTAAACCGCTACGGTCACGAATTAGATCTGAACGCCAACATCCTGGTTGAATACGAGAACGGTATAAACGGCGGATATTGGTGTTCTCAGGTAGCGTCAGGGCACAAGAACGGTTTAGCCGTCCGGATTTTCGGAACCGAAGGTAGTATCGAATGGGAAGAGGAATCGCCCGACTACCTGAAATATACGCCGCGAAACGAAGCGACGCGGATCCTCTCGCGCAGCAGCGGCTACATCAGCGAAAAAGCCGGCGCGACCGGCCGCGTTCCGGCCGGACACCCGGAAGGTTACTATATCGCATTCGCGAACAATTACAGAAACATCATCAGCACCATCCTTAAGGTAAAAGCCGGTCAGGAGCCGACGGATAACGAACTCGATTTCCAAAAGGCGGAAGACGGGCTGAACGGCGTGAAATTCATCCACGCGGTGATCAAAAGCGCGGGAAACGACTCGGAATGGGTCGAAATATAAAAAAGAAGAAAAAAAGGATAAAAAATATGAAAAAGTTGTCTGTGCTATTTGTCGTCATGTTATTCGTATTCAGCCTGTTCAGCTGGGCGTTTGCGGAAGGCGAATCGATCGCCGTACTGGTCCCCAGCGCGGATCACGGCTGGACCGGCGCGGTACTGAATTACGCGAACGAAAAAGCCGAGGAACTCAACGCGGAAGGTTACAACGTCACCGTTTTAGCCGCGACCGATCCGAAAAATCAGCAGGAACAAATCGACGACCTGCTCGCCGCGCGTTCGGTTCCCGACGGGATCGTAATTCTCCCTTACGATAATACGATGGAATCCTCGCTTGTGAATGTCGCGATGCAGGATATTCCGTTTATCATGTTCGATCGCATCATCGACTCGGATATCGTCCAATCGAAAGTGATCACGAACGTAAAAGGCGATAACTTCGGAATCGGAAACGAAACCGCCAAACGCTTTGTCGAAAAAGGGCTGAAGCCGGGCGACCAGATTTATGTCATGATCGGCGATACCTCCTCCGTTCCCGTTATGCGCAACGACGGATTTATCGCCGGCTTAAAGGACGCCGGATGGACCGACGAACAGATCGAAACGATCGAATTTTCCGATTCGACGGGATGGAGCCGATCGACCGGCAAACAAATCTTCATCGATTGGATTAACAGCAAAACGGTTGAAGATTTAGCGGAATATAAATTCATCTTCACGCACGACGACGAACTCGGAATGGGTATTCTCGAAGCCCTAAGCGGTACGGAAATCGAAGAGACGAAAAAGGAAGCCTTTTACGACGCCGTAGTCAGTTTCGCGTCGTCTTCCGGACTTAACGAAATGTACCTCGTGCTGAAAGGAGAACATGACAATCCGGCGTTCCCCGAAATCATTTCGAATTTCGACCTGTTCTCGATCACATACGATCCCGCAATGATTAAAACCGCGGTTCAAGACATGGTTGACCACTTTGCCGGAAACGCCTTTGAAACCGAGCATGTCATTCCTGTCCATGTCGTCGACGCCTCGAACGTCGCCGAATTCCAAGGCTTCTAACCGCGAACGCAACCCCGGAATTAAATAGCTGAATTTTGAATCTCGCAGTATCGGTCGGATACTGCGAGATTCGTACAAGCGCAATAGGGAAGGGAAAAGCATGCCTCTTCTAAAAATGAGCAACATCACGAAATCGTTTTTTGGCGTAAACGTACTGAACAACGTCGATCTTACCGTCGAAAAGGGAGAAGTTCACGCGCTCTTAGGAGAAAACGGCGCCGGGAAATCGACGTTAATGAATATCTTAGGCGGCGTCTACTTACGAGACAGCGGAACGATCGAATTTGACGGCGAAGAGCTTCATCACCAATCGATCAAATCCGCGGAAAAGGCCGGAATCGCCTTCGTTCATCAGGAGCTGACGGTCATCAATAACCTATGCGTTTACGAAAATCTCTTTCTAAATAAAGAACTGGTAAATCCTTTGGGAACGGTTCGGAAAAAGGAGATGATCGCTCGGACGGAAGAATTATTCAACCGCTTAGGCGTCGATATGGATCCGACAGCGCTGGTCGGCGATCTCGATACAAGCCGGAAACAGCTTCTCGAAATCGCGAAATCGCTTTTCGCAGACGCAAAACTTTTGATTTTAGACGAACCGACGACCGCGTTGAACAATGATGAGATTGATCATCTTTTCAAAATCATCGAACGCTTAAGACAAATCGGGAAAACCTTTATTTTCATTTCGCATAAAATGCCCGAAATTTTTCGAATCGCCCAAAGCTATACGGTTTTAAGGAATTCTTATTTCATTAAGAGCGGAAAATTATCCGATACGAATCCGGAAGAAATCGCCCGATTGATGGTCGGAGAAAGTTACGCAAATAACGAAATATATCAGGCAAGAACTTTAGGCGAACCGATCGTAGAACTCGAAAATTATTCCGGGATCGGATTCAGCGACGTCACGCTCAGCATCAGACAAGGCGAAGTCATCGGATTGACTGGGCTCCAGGGATCCGGAGCGAGCGACCTCCTCCAAACAATCTTCGGAGTAAAATCCGCGACCGGCGGCAAGCTTCGTATTTTCGGAAAGGAAATGATCCATAACGATACGATCCAAAACGCAATGCGGAATCGAGTCGGCATGTTAGCCTCGAATCGGAAAGAGAATTCAGTTTTTCCCGACATGAATCTTCTTGAAAACACTTACATCGCGGAACACACTTTAAATAACCGCAGCCAACTGATCGTGAAAGAGAACGAAACCGCCAAGTTTTCAGAATATCAGCGATTGCTGAATATAAAAGCGAACGACTGCGGCGACCTGATCACGAGTTTAAGCGGCGGGAACCAACAGAAAGTCATCCTCGCGCGCTGGCTGAATACGAACGCGGAGATTCTACTGCTGGATAACCCGACGCAGGGAATCGACGTCGGCGCGAAAGCCGAAATCTATAAGCTCATCCTCGAGCTTTCAAAAAGCGGCAAAACGATCATCGTCAACACGCTCGAAATCCCGGAAATCCAAAAGGTTGCCGATCGCTGCGTCGTTTTTTATCACGGAACGATCCAGGCAATTTTAGATCATTCCGAAATAACCGAACAAACCGTCATGATCCACGCTACGCAAGCAATGCGCGCTTTATCAAACGAAAAGGCTGACGAATGAAAACAAAAAATTTTTTCTGCAACAAAATCTGGAACAAATATAACTATGTTCTTATCTTCCTCGTTATCTTAACCGTTTTCCTAATTATCAACGGTTCCGCGACAACCTGGGTCAGTCTGATGAATATTCCGCGGCACAGCGCCGTTATCGGGATTATCGCGCTTTCGATGGGATTAATTATCCTGACCGGGGACATCGACCTTTCGGTCGGATCGCAATTAGCGCTGATCGGCGGTTTGACAGTGACGGTATTCAACGGCACGAACAGCATCACGCTTTCGCTGCTGTTCGGTATCGGTTTCGGCGGCTTATTAGGCTTTTTCAATGGGTTCCTGATCGGACGGCTAAAGATGCCCGCCTTTATCGTGACGCTCGCGACGATGCTGATGTTCCGATCCATCGCGCAAACCGTCATGAACTCTAATAAATGGACAATTTATCAGCTCAACGCGAAACTGGATCAATGGCAAAATTTATGGAAAATCGGGAACGCGTCCGTACCCATCCTTCAAATTCCATATTTAGTGATTATTTTTATCCTTGTCGTTATCCTGATGTCGTACATGACGACAAACACGAAATTCGGGAAACGCGTTTACGCGATCGGATCGAACGAAAAAGCCGCGCATCTCTCCGGGATCAATATCTGGCAGTCGAGAGTCATCGTGTACGTGATCGGCGGAATATTAGTCGGATTCGCAACGTTTCTATATGTCGCCAACGTCGGTTCAGTCGATCCGGCAACCAGCGGGAAGAATTACGAACTCTATGCGATTGCGGGCGTGGTCATCGGCGAAATCAGCATGTCAGGAGGAAAAGGGCGCCTCTCCGGCGTTTTCTTCGGCGCAATGTCTTTCACGATCATAGATAAAATCATCACGGCGCTCGGGCTGAATCCGCTCATCAACGATACGATCAAAGGCGGTATCCTGCTGCTGGCGATCGGCGTGCAAATGCTGCCTGAAGCTTTCCGCAAGATGCGGAAAAAACAAATTTAACCGCCCGGTTGTTTGAAATTCGATCGCAATGAAAAGAACCAATTCGGCCGCCGCGTCATTTCGCATCATAATTTCTTGATATCATTAACAAACCGATTGCGCGCCTGTTGCGCGGACCGAACATTCGTACTATAATATTTCACAGGGTTCAGCAACCCGACGATTGAAAAAGACGCCCCGGAGGACGAACGAATGGCAAGAAAAAGCTCAGAAAAGACAATTAACAACACGCAGGACCTGGATCAATTCGCCAAACGCACCCTGCTTGACAAAGCGATCACCGATATTTCAAAACGTTACGGAGAAGGTTCGATCATGCGGCTCGGCGAAGCGAAACACATGCAAATCGAAGCGATCCCGACCGGATCGCTCTCCTTGGATTTAGCGCTCGGCGTTGGCGGGATCCCGCGCGCGCGGATGACCGAAATTTTCGGACCCGAATCCTCCGGAAAGACGACCCTCTGCCTGCATATTGTCGCCGAAGCCCAACGGCAAGGCGGCACAGCCGCTTTTATCGACATGGAACACGCGCTCGACCCGGTCTACGCGCAAAAAATCGGCGTCAACATCAACGATCTCTACGTCTCCCAGCCGGACACCGGCGAACAGGCGTTGGAAATCACGGAAACGCTCGTCCGTTCCGGCGCGGTAGACGTGGTCGTCGTCGATTCGATCGCCGCGCTCGTTCCCCGTTCCGAGATCGAAGGCGACATGGGCGATTCTTCGATGGGCGTTCAGGCGCGGCTCATGTCGCAGGCGCTTCGGAAACTTTCCGGCGCGATCAACCAAACCAAAACCTCCGTCATCTTTACCAACCAGCTGCGCCAGAAGATCGGCGTCATGTTCGGCAATCCGGAAACGACGCCCGGCGGTTTAGCGATGAAATTCTACGCTTCGGTTCGCCTCGATATCCGCCGGATCAACTCGATCAAAAACGGCACCGACGTCATCGGATCGCGCGTCCGCGTCCGCGTTATTAAAAATAAAGTCGCGCCGCCGTTTACTTCCGCCGAATTCGATATCATGTACAATGAGGGAATTTCCAAGGTCGGCGATATTATCGACCTCGGAACAAATCTCGAAATCGTAACCAAACGCGGCGCTTTCTACTCCTATAACGACCTGCGCCTCGGCCAGGGACGCGAAAACGCCAAGGAATTCCTACGCGCGAATCCCGAGCTTTGCGCCGAAATCGAGGGTGAGATTCGAACGATGGCGACCGGAGGCGAAATTCCGTTTATGAGTTTTTCGGACGAAGCGGAAGATGGCGAAAATGGGGACGAAATTTAATATTTGACCCGATTATCCTACACGAAAATCAAAAGCCGTTGTATAATAAAGAATCATATCAGGTTCTTTATTTTTTTAAGTTCGTTTTAGCGGTATGGTTCTTGCAACAATAACGGCAGACTGAAAGAAAGGAACGACCTAAATGGCATTGCGACGCGCGTTCGGAACAGACGTAAGTTTTTGGCAAGGAACCATCGATTTCCGCAAAATGAAAAAAGCCGGAGCGTCGTTCACGTTTATCAAGGCCAGTCAAAACGTCTGGCACGACAAAAAATTCCAACAGAACTGGGCGAACGCCCGCGACGCTGGGATTTTACGCGGCGCGTATCATTTCTTCGACATGCGCGACGGGTCGAAATCGACGAAAGAACAGGCGCGGTATTTTGCCAGCCTGCTTAAAAACGACCCGGGGGAACTCCGGCCCGTTTTCGATTTTGAAAGTCCGGGCGTCAACGGTTACCCCTCCTTGCCGGATCACGATACCTGCGTGCGCCATGTATACGACTTCATCAATACGGTAAAAAAAGAATTGGGGATTTTCCCAATGCTGTATACGAACTTGGCCGGGATCCAGCGCCTCACGCCGCTCAGCCAATTCCTATCGACGAAAGAGCTTTGGATCGCCTGGTATTATACGAAGTCGCGGACGCCGAAAATCGGCTCATGGCCGCGCTGGCGCTTCTGGCAGTATAAAACGACCGGGAACGGACGCCTCTTCGGCGTCGAATCGAACGGCGTCGATATGAACGTCTTCAACGGAGACGAGTTTAATTTGTACCGCTACGCGAACTCGCTCGGACTGTCTAAAAAACCGCTTGTTCAGAATAAATCGATTCGATCGGAAAATTGGATCGACGATCATCAGACCCTCCTCGAAGAGGATTAATAAATCGCAGGTTCCCGATTTCCTTATCGGTAAACCCAAACCATTGCAAGGAAAAACACCTCCCACCCGAGGTGTTTTTCTTTTGGATTTCAAACCTTGACCGGGAACCTGCGAAGATAAAGCGTTAAGATAAAAAAAAAGAGCCAACAAAGAGATTCGAACTCTTGACCTGACGATTACGAATCGTCTGCTCTACCAGCTGAGCTATGTTGGCGTCTCAAGGATATATTCCCTTAACGCCTAGAATTATACCAAATTTTCAAAATTTGCAAGCAAATCGGCGAAAAAGGTGAGAATATACCGAACCGGTCCCTTCGCGCTTTGTCGTTCTTTTCGCTGAAAATCAAGGAAGCCGACGCCGCGTTAAGGAAACGGGCCGGACTCCCAACCAATTAATCCTTCGATTATACGCTTGCGCCGATCAGGGCCGCGACTAACGCCGGAACAGCCGCTAAATCATCCGCGTTCGGATTCCATTGCGCGCGGACGCTCTCACCGACAACTTCGAAACCCGCCTCGGATACCTTCTCTTTCAATATTTTGACGCTCTCGCCGCTCCATCCGTAACAGCCAAATACGGCCGCTTTTTTGTTCCTGAATTTGAGCTGCCGCATAAACTCAACCCATCCGGCAACGCTCGAGAGAACGCTATTCCCAACCGTAGGAGAACCAAGCGCAATCGCCTTCGACTTGAAAATCTCGGTCATGACTTCATTTTTATCCGATTTCGAAATATTATAAACTTTGACGATCGTATCCGAATAATGGATCGAAATCTTCCGCGCGATTTCATGAGCGATTTTCGCCGTTCCGTCCCACATCGTATCGTACACAACCGTAACTTGGTTTTCCTGATAAGCCTTTGCCCATTCGGCATACTTCTCGACAATCTGCAGCGGGTTATCGCGCCAAATCGCGCCATGACTCGGGGCAATTATATCAATCGGCAGATTCAATCCGACGATTTCCTGTATCTTCTTACTGACCAAGGGCGAAAACGGATTCAAAATATTTGCGTAATACTTCATCGCCTCGCGCATCAGTAAAAAAGGATCTGCCTTATCGTTGAAAAGCTCTTCGACTGCGTAATGCTGTCCGAAAGCGTCATTCGAAAACAGGATATTCTCGCCGGTCATATACGTCGCCATCGAATCCGGCCAGTGCAGCATGCGCATTTCGATAAAAATCAGTTTTTTCCCGTTACCGATGTCAACGCTGTCGCCGGTTTTAACGACGCGAAAATTCCATCCGCGCCGTCCGTATTGACCTTCGAGACTTTTGACGGCGTTCGCCGTGCAGTAAATCGGCGTATTCGGAATTTTATCCATCAATGGAACCAGCGCGCCGGAATGATCGACCTCGCCATGGTTAACAACTATATAATCAATCTTCTCAAGATCGATTTCAGCCTCAAGATTTTCGATAAATTCGAATCGATGCGGAAGCCAAACAGTATCGATCAGAACCGTTTTTTCCTCTTCGATTAAATATGCGTTCTGGCTCGAACCGTTCGAAATCGAATAATCGTCGCCGTGAAACGAATCCAACTCCCAATCAATATAACCGATCCAGTTGACGTTGCCTTTGATATTCCTTTTCATTTTCATCTCTCCTTATGACGCTGCGCTGACGCGGAATAAGAACGTCCAAGCCAATCGTTTAATTAACCCGCTGTATAAACCGATCGCCGCGCCGCGCGCGCTCAAATTTTTCAGAATCATCGTAACCGAATCTGCATCCATATTCTGTTAGAAATCCAACAATCGAATCATCGAGCTTACTCAGATTAAAATAAAGGGAACCGCATTACTGCGGCTCCCTTTTTATCAGTTCGGTTTTTATTCTATTTCACATCCACTAATACGGCCTCGACCACGCGCCGGTAACGGTAATCGTTCGTCTGCTCGCTGTAATCTTCGCATGTCAGCAACGTTATCCACGTCCCCGTCTTCGGCGCCATCACCGTCTCAACGTCCGATTCCAGCACCTGCTTCGATTCACGCACTTCATACTCGTACGTTTTCCCGTACGCCGCGATCTCTATCTTGTCCCCGTAGTTCAGCGTCTTCAAGTTCGCGAACGGACCCGGGTTGTTGTGCGCGTCCCATACGTGCGCCGTGATCACGCTGTTCCCTTCCCATGTCGGGTACGCGCTCCCGTGCAGGTACCCCGCCTGGTGATTCAGCCACGTCACGTCCCATTCGCCTTTCACGTTCGGCACGCCCACAATCGGCATCGTCACGCCTAACTCCGGCACCGTCAGCTTCAGCTCCGACGCGTTGTACAGCTTCGCCGCGCTCTGCGCCGGCAGCGCCGTCACCTTGCCCGGCGCGTATCCCGTCCGCGGCATCCCGTCAACCTGGGCAGATTGCGCCGCGATCGGGTCGTCGTATACATCCGGAAATTCGTCGTGTCCCCACTTCCGGTTCACAAACGTACACAGGATCACTTCTCCCGCGTCCAGCCCGTAGTACGCCGACATCGTGTAGAATTCCGGCCGCGTTTCCGTCTGCCCGACCGCTCCCTTCTCAACGCAGAATACCGTGTGCTTCGTCCAGCCGTCGCCCAAGATCTCGATCGCCTGATGCTGTTTCCCATCCGGCACCACGTTCGTTCGGATCAGGTATTCCCCGTCCCCGATCATCCCCGACAGAATCCCCGCAAACTCGAATTTGTCCGTTACCCCGGATGGGATCGTCTCTTTCTTCAGCATGATCGTATTCGGCGGTACGTTTACGTACGTCACCGTCACTTCTTCCTTCGGCAGCACTTCAACTGTCCGGATCGATTCCCATCCCGTCGCCGTAAAGCCAGCCGGATCGGCGCCATAGATTGGCCCATTAATACGTCCGTCACCGCCGTATTTCGCCGGACGCCTTCCGAAGATCGAACTCGTCACGATCATGTCGATCGTCACCCATCCTTCTACGTTCTGCTGCCCAATCGTATACGTTCCAGGTACGACATCCTGCGCGTTCGGCGTCATCGTCGTTGACAACACGAACGGATTATATCCGACGCCTTCTCCGCGGTAGTTGTACGTCGGGATCCCTGCCATCGCCACGTTCGGATACGTCATGTTCTTCACGATGATCCGCCCCGCCGTCTTGTTCCTCAGCCGGTACGTACAATCGATATCCTTCTCCACAGGCATCTCCGGTATCGTGAATTCGCCCGTCAGCTGCCCGTACAGATCCAGCTTCGGTACGATCGTCAGCGGTTCCTCCTGCGTCGCGTCCGCGCTGTCCAACGGCCTCATCAAGCACGTGATCCCTTCCACCGCCCATACTTCCGGATCCAGCTTCGGTATATTGATCCGGTACAGCGTCGGATTCAGGTTGTCTTCCGTGAACGTCGACGGCGCGTTCGTATCGTTCCCGTCATAGTCCAGCCGGTGCGTCGGACGTACGTCCGTTTCGTTCCCGACCTCTATCCCGAACTGCTCCGATGTCTGCGGCGTCGTAATCAGGTTCACTTTCAGCCGGCTCAGCTTCGCGTTCGTTACCGTCAACCCGCTCTCCGTCTTCACATACCCTGCCGGCGTATACGCCGCCCCCGCCGCCGTTACTTCCTTCACCGTGTATACGTACGCTTCCCCGCGCAGCGTCGCGCCCGGCAGATCCGGCCACGTTGCTTCCGTCGTCCCGTCCGCCAGCTCCCGCAGCGGCGCTTCCGCCAACGGCACTTCTTCCGCCGCGCCTCCGCTTACCTGCCGGTACAGCTTCAGCCAGATCGTCGGCCGCGGCGTCGGCCCTAAGCCCCAGACTTTCTTTCCCGTCACGTCGATCTTCGCCGGTTCATACGTATTCGTCACCGTCAGCCCGTTCTCTACTTTCGCGTAGTTTGCCGGTACGTAATCCGCTCCCCCGCTATCGACTTCTTTCACCATGAACTCGTACGCTTCTCCCGTTCCCGCGTTCATCTCGATGTTCGTCCATACCGCTTCCGTCGCCCCGTTTTCCAGTTTCTTCAACGGCGCTTCCGCCAACGGTACTTCCTCTACCGCGCCTCCGGCAATTTTCCTGTACAGTTTAAACCATATTTCCGGTCGCGCCAACGTCTCGCCGTTCGCCCATACTTTCAGCGCCTTTACTTCGGCTTTCGGCGATACGTACTTGTTCGTTACCCCGATGCTGTTCGGCCCCGCCGCTGTCAGCGTGATCCCGGACGGCTCGTCGATCGTCTCCGTATACGTGTCCGGCACCATCGGCTGATGTACCTTGTACGTCAACAGGTTCCCGTCCGCATCCGTCATCGGTACCCGGATCGTCTGTGTCGTCGTTCCGCCGCTCGCAACCGATCCCGCAGGGAAGTTCACGACATACGTCGTTCCATGCTGATCTGTGACCGTCGCCGACGTCGCAGGCCGCCCTTCCGGCCCGTTCTCCCACGTCACCCGTACTTCCAGTTCCGCCTGCGGAACTTCGTAGACGTTCGTTATCGTCAGCTGTCCGTTGTCGATCTCTTTCCGGTAGTGATCCGGTACCGGCGTCTCGTCTACCTTATAGACGTACAACCGTCCCATCTCGTCCATCGCCGCCATATTCGGCAGCGTCAGCGTCCATACCTTCGGGTCCCCTGTCGCATTGGCAGCCGTCAGCGTATGCGTACCTAAATCTTCTTCCGATCCTGCCACGCCGACCGTCTCCCGCGTCAATTTGAACGTCACCGCTACCGGCCGGCCGCCTTGCCAGCGCTTCGTCATCACCAGGTTCCCGTCGTTGTTGAACAGCCCCGGCCGGAACGTGTTCGTCACTTCCAGCCCGTTTTCAACCTTCACCCAGTTCGCGTCCGCCGCGCTCACTTCTCTGACTTCGTACGCGTACGCTTCCCCGTTCGCGTCGTTCTCATCCACGCACCACTTCGCCGTCAGACTGACGTTATCCGGCTCTCCCGCGTCCGCCGCAGGCGTCAGCGTCACCGGGTTCGCTCCCGCGCAATCCGATCCCGCTATATCCCGCAGTTCGTTATTCGGTACCTGTACCGCCGCCCCGCCGCCTGCCGACCGGAACAGCGCCAGTTCCACCGCCTTCCGCAGCACCTGACCCTTGATCCACGTCTTCCGTCCCGTCACCTCGATCTTCGGCGATACGTACTTATTCGTTACCGTAAACGTCGCGTTATTGACCGACTTTTCGTAATTCGCCGGCGGCGCTCCTTCGTCTACCGTAAAGGTATAAGCCGTTCCGTTTCCGTCCTTCGAAGCCGTCTTCCAGCTGACTTCCCAAGGCGCTCCGTTCAGCGTCACCGGATTCTCCGTCGCCAAACCCGCACCCGCTTCCAGATCGGCCGCCGGAACAATTTCCGGCGCCGCGCTTCCCGCCGGAGTCCGATATAACGTCAGCGTTACCGCCGGTTTCGGATCCGGACCGCCCAACCAGACCTTCTTCGCGTTGATCGTTCCTGGCGGCGCGACATAATAGTTCGTGACCGTCAGCGTCGTATTATCCGCGATCGGATTCAGATCTGTC